>JAJTCL010000300.1 GCA_021323255.1 Propionibacteriaceae bacterium
CAACGAGGCGGGCAGGTTGAAGACGCCGACGCCAATGATGGTGCCGAGAACGAGTGACGTGGCCTGGGGGAGGCCCAACGTGGTGCGGTTTTCTGGGCGACCGCTAGCCGTCGGCGAGCCGCCCGGCCGACTATCAGCCGCGGTCACTCCGACAGCATAGGGGGCTCTTGCCCAGAAGGCGGCCTCGACACTGGCGGTTAGGCTCCCTCCGCTTCCTTCAATCGGTTCAGGGTGAAGGATTCACCCGGCGCGAGGACATAAATTCGTTCCGGATTCTTCACCAGCTCGTACAAGGATTCTGGGTCGCCGTTGAAGGGTGCAAAGTCCGGAGCATCCACCGATCCCCAGTGATGAAGCAAGAGCGGTGTAGCGGGATAGGCATTCGCCATTTTCACGGCGCCGGCTAATCCGAAGTGCCATTCGCTGTCAGAGAAGTCGAAGAGTAGGGCATCGGCGGGGGGCATCTGCAGATGATGCTCAGGGATCAGGCGCGAATCGCCCGGCGCCCAGATCGTGCCGTCAGGTGTCTCAATCCAGAAACCACAGGCGTCCTCTGGTTGAAAAATGCGCTCACTTGCTCCGGGAGAATCATTCTGCCAAGCATGATCAGCTGGTGTTACCTCAACCCGGACTGTTCCAACATTGAAAACATCTCCAATGTCGTGACCGTAGGCCGGGAATCCTTCACTCGTCATAAGAGCAGCCACGTACCTAGTTGAGTGATATTCACGGGTAACTGGAGCCAGATCACGACACGTCGGGATGCTGTAGTGATCGTTATCGCTGTGCGTAACCAATATGGCGTCCAAACGGGGAACATCCTCCGCCGCAATTGGCATCTCAATCATTATCGTCATATCGAACCATCCGAGAAGGGGATCGATCATGAGAGTTGTGCCCCGGCTATTGATGAGGAATCCGGCCATGCCCAGCCATCGAAGGGTTGTACCGTCCGAAGCTTCAAAGGCTTCTTCACCGAAAACCTGTGTTCGCGGAGCCTTCGCTTGATACTTCTTTTCTGCCGTTCCCGCATCGGGTTGTTGAATGGAATCCGAAGTCGGTTGAGCCTGCATGTTGTAGAACTCCGTCCTTGATCGGTCAGCCTGACTAGTCAACGATGCCGTCGCCGAATCGAAACAGCGGGTCGGCGGTGTCGTACGGAACGTCGCTGCGGCTCTCCGCAACGGCCTTGGTGGACGACGGGAGGTCAAATGGCAGCCGCCCCCGCGCCTGCGCCTCGCCGAGCAAGACGTCGACGACCGCATCGTCCCTGGCCCCGAACTCGACCAGGAAGGCGGCCGCAGCGCCCGCGATCTCCGGCACGATGGCGGGGCGGTCTAAGAAGAGCACGATGATCGTCGGCAGCTGCTCGCAGACCCTCAAGATCCGGTCGCGCTCTGCCGCCGGGAACTCGAGCGAGCCGGCATGGAAGAACGCCTCGAACCCGCCCGGACGGGGTTCGTAAGGCGCATTGAGCCGCAGCACCGCCAGATCGGCGCCAGCCGGGTCATCGACCACCCGGCCCAGCCGTGCTGCTGCCGCAGAGCCGATGTTCTCGATGTAGACCGCTTGGTCGGTGCCAACTGGCAGTGCTGCCGGGCCGGAGTCCGCGGCGGTGAGCCGCACCATCGCGGCCCGCTGCGCGGCCTCGCCCTCAGCCACGAAGTCTGCGCGACCAATAGTGGCCACTGCCCGGTCGACGTTGAGGAATGGCTGATCGAACAGCCCGAGCACGAATTTCTCCCGCAGCAGCCGGCGCACCGACTCGTCGATGCGGTCCTCGCTGACCCTCCCGGAACGGACCAGTTCGACCACCAGCTCTGGCCGGGACTCCCCGCCGAACTGGTCACAGCCGGCGTCGATGATCTTCTGAGCCCGATCGAGTTCGCTGAGGTGCTCCACCCCCCAGGCCCGCGCCGGCATCGGCTGGCCCATGATCACACTGTCGCTGATCAATCCCCAGTCGGTGCACACAATGCCATCGAAGCCCAGCTCGTTGCGGAGCAGTTCGGTGATCACCCCCTGGCTGAAGGCGAAACCGACCTCCTCCCAATCGGTGCCGATCGGCATCCCGTAATAGGGCATGATCTGGGAGGTTCCCGCCGCGATTGCCGCGCGGAACGGCTTGAGGTGGTATTCGATCTGCCCGCCGGGGTAGACCTGCTCACGCCCGTACGCGAAGTGCGGATCTTCACCGTCCTGCTGTGGACCGCCGCCAGGAAAGTGCTTGGTCATGGTGGCCACTGAGGCCGGGCCGAGCTCGGCGCCCTGGAAGCCGCGGATGTAGGCGCTAACCAGCCGCGAAGTCAGGTCGGCATCCTCTCCGAAGGTCATCCCGATACGAGCCCAACGAGGTTCAGTCGCGAGGTCGATCTGTGGATGCAGTGCCACCCGAATACCGGCGGCGAGGTACTCCTGGCGCGCGATGTCGGCGTATCGCTGCACCAGGTCAACCTCGCCCAGTGCCGCAAGGCCGAGCGACTGCGGCCACTGTGAGAATGCGCCTGCCAGTGCCTCGGTGCCGGGGTTGTTACTGAACGCGTGCCGGGGATCGGTCGACAGGGTTACCGGGATGCCGGGCCCGGTTGCAAGCGCCAGCTCCTGTACGCGGTTGTGCCAGGCGACCAACTCGGGTACATCGTCCACATGTCCGGCGAGGTTGAAGTGGTTGATCCGCATGTCGCGTATGGCCATCTCGGTGGCGGGCCGGCCGAAAGGGTTGTCGGAGCTCATGAACCGTCCCTCCGGCGCCATCCTGATGATGTCGTGGAACATCAATCCGGCCTTGTCTTCGAGAGTGAGCCGGGCGAGCAGGTCCTCGACCCGGTTCTCCACGCTGGTGGACGCATTCTGGTAGGGCTGGACCACGGTGTCTCCTCTCACGATCGGCAAGCGCCGGTGACTGGGACCAAGCCTCGCACCCGGTGCCCTCCCTGACCCTCACGGCCTACACCGCACCCTCGTAAGTAGGTGGACTGGGGCTCGGTTGTTGAGGCTGGACGACGTCAAGCTCAGGGGTGTTGCCGAGTGAGTTGATCACTGCCCGGTCGGCTCCGATTCCGGCCCATGGATCAGGGCGCGTAGAAGTGCTGGTAATCGGGCTCGTTCCAGACACCGCCCCACTTCCAGCCGATCCGCGCGAAGGCGCGTACCACCACGTCGTCCGCGACGATAACCCCGCGAGCTGTGTCGGCGTCCGGGGAGCGGTCGAAATCGACGAACCGGCGACCGGCGGCGGGCAGGACGCCGTCAGCGGTGACGTAAGGGTTTTCGACCGGGTTGATGTCGACCGCCGCACCGTAGGCGTGGGCAGAGAAGGTGCTCGTGCCCGCTACCGTGCGGCAGTTGTACGCGGAGGAGTTGTCCGCGGCCATCGAGCGGTTGTCGTCGCCACCGTACGCGTCGATGAGCTGCATGCGGCGGATGGGAAAGCGGGCCTCGTAGAGCTCTCGGAAAACGCCGGCGAGGCCTCGGGCGTGTCGATGGTGCACGACCATCTGTCCGGTGTGCGCCCGGCCATCGAATCCCACGTAGCGCATGGTCAGTAGCCGCAGATCGGTGAGCTCCACCGGACATCTGGCCGGGTCGTGGCTGCTGCCGGTCATCCGCCGCTGGACGGCGGTCGGAACGGACTCGATGGTCGCGGTGTACGCGGGAATCCGGATCCCACCCCCGCCACCAGCGCCTGCTGCGCCGCCGCCGGGGCCGCTGCTGGGACGGTCAGCAGCCGCCTTTTCGCCTGGTCCGGGGGCGAGGTCGGTGCAGCCGCGCAGATCGCGCCACTCCTTGATCGCGTCGCTGCGTGCCGCTCCGGTCACGGGACGGGGCGGACCGCCCGTTGACCTGATCTTCCCGGGTACCCAGTCGTCGCGGGCGATTCTGCCGTCAACGATCTGGATGCGGAGCACTCCGGTGTCCGACGGTCGGCCGTGGTACCAGAGGAAGTTGCCGAGGCCATAGCTGACGTAGGTGTCGTTCA
>JAJTCL010000301.1 GCA_021323255.1 Propionibacteriaceae bacterium
ATGCGGTGGTTCCGCATCTCATCGGTCCCGGTGCGGGATCACCGCGCTGGGTGGTACCACCACCCTCCGGGGCTCTGCTGGTTCCGGGGGACGACCCCCCGTGCCCCCCGAGGCATTGGTGTGGCTCCGGCTCGCCGCGTGTGGCGAGCGGATCCTTCGGCACTGCGAGCGTCGGTCGCGTGAGCAGTGCCCATGACCCGACTGTTTGGCCCCTCCTTGTGGGCGGTACCGGCCAGCCGAAACCCAAAGTACCGCCCTGGCTCCGGACACGAGAAAACCACTCGTATGTCCTATCTCTTTGAGCCCGGGTCGACGCTTGATTCCCTCAGAACCACACCCCAGCTGGACCCTCAGGCGCCGACACGCCGAGGTGGGGTGGGTCTGGCGTCACTTTTTGAGGGATTGCTGGAAGCGCAGGATGCGGATCAGGGCGGCGGCTACCGCCTCTGGACCGGCCGCGAGCGAGACAGTGCCGCCGTCGCGCTGGTCGAAGTCCGTGCCCGGAGTAAGTGCCACCCCATGTTCCTCCAGCAGGGCCTCGCACCAGGACTCCGAGTCAGGATGTGGACCGAGCTGGTCAGCAATGCCGGCGTAGACGTAGAAGGCGCCGTCGGCCGGGGCAACCCCGCTCCAACCAAGATCATCGATGGCATCCAGCACAATCGTCCGGGCATCGGCAAAGGCTGCCACGCCGGCATCTGCCTCTCGGTAGGACTCGTCGGTGAAAGCGGCGATCGCCGCGTGCTGAGCAGGCACCGGTGGACACAAGGTGAAGTTTCCGGCCAGTGCGTCGAAGGCACCCAGCAGGTCGGCCGGCACCAGACTCCAGCCAAGCCGCCACCCGGTCATTCCCCAGTACTTGGAGAACGAGGAGATCACGATCGCCTCGCGATCATGCTCCCAGGCGCAGCTGGCTGCGATGGTGTGGTCAGTGATGCCGTGGTAGATCTCATCACTGACCAGCCGGACTTCATGATCACGACACCAGGCTGCAAGCTCGGCAAGATGATCTGGGACGATCATGGTTCCGGTGGGATTGGCCGGGGAGGCGACCACGAGTCCCGCTAGCGGCGCTGCGGCGTGTGCCTGCTCCACCATCTTCGCCGATGGTTGGAAGCGTTCTGTCGGACCGCAGGCCAGCTCGACGACCTCACAACCCAGCGAGGCCAAAATGTTCCGGTACGCCGGATAACCCGGCCGGGTCAATGCCACTCGATCACCATGATCAAAAGCGGCCAGGAAGCCGAGCAGGAAGGCACCGGATGAGCCTGTGGTCAACGCGATCTGATCTTCATCGACCTCCAGCGAATACCAGCGCCGGTAGTGCGCAGCGATTTCGCGTCGCAGCGGCCTGATCCCGAAGGTCTCCGTGTAGCCCAAGGGTGTACGGTCCACCATCAGCTGCTCAGCACGACGTCGGACGTCTGAAGGAGCACCCTGAGACGGCTCGCCGGCACAGAGTGAGATGACCTCCCGGCCTTGGGCGCGCAACTGTGCCACGCGGTTGAGAATGCTCATCACCGCGAACGGCGGAACGGCAGCCCGGCTCGATGGCTTCATGACGCGCTGCCGGTCATAGTGCTGCGGTCCTCATGGCTTCATGCGCTCTGCAGCCGTTTGCGCGCGCGGTATGCAGCAACGTTGGTCCGGTTGCCGCAGTTTCCGGTGTCGCAGTACCGCTTCGAGGAGTTCTTGGAGAGATCGACCAACACATCCGCACAGTCCGCAGCGGCACAGATCCGCAGCCTGCCAAGTTCGTCAGCCCTGACAAGATCGAGAAAAGCCATCGCCGCCTCGGCCGCGATCCGGTCGGCGAGCGGGGCGTCAGGGCGGGTGACGTGCAGGTGCCAATCCCACTCGTCGTGCCGGGCCAGGTACGGGCGCGCGTCGGCTTCGGCAAGGATCTGGTTGACCAGAACCGCCGCCTCGTCACGGTCTGCGACCGCCCAGAACTTGCGCAGGCGTGGGCGCAGGGCACGCACCGACTCGAGTTCCTGGGGGGTCCGGCGAATGGCGCCCGAGTACGGATAGCGGGCCAGCAAGTCGTCAAAATCAGCCAAGGTCACCAACGTGTCACCGTCGAGTCCCACGGTGTTCACCAGGGCGGCAGTCTCGGCGAGAGCCCGCTCGGTGTCATGACTAAAGGGCATCTTGACTCCTGACATCATCTCCACTAGGGTCATTAGTGTACTCGATTTTGGTCATGACAGGGCTCCGGCCATGGCGGCGAGCTGAGGAGGCAAGAGATGACGACCGTGGTTCGGGAAGCAACCCGAACGTTCGCCGCACGGAGCTATGGCGGGGCACTTGCTCTTGCGCTGTTTTCGGCCTCATCCTTCGGACTCTCTGGCTCCCTTGCCCGCTCGCTGCTGGATCTGGGCTGGTCGCCCGCGGCAGTAGTGGCGACTCGTGTCGGAGGCGCCTTCCTCATCCTTCTCATACCATGCCTGGTCCTCCTTCGCCGGATTGGACTACCGACCCGTGGCCAGTCTCTGCGGATGCTGGCGTACGGGGTGGTCGCGATCGCTTTGGCACAGCTCTGCTACTTCAGCGCGGTCCAGTACCTCTCCGTCGGCGTCGCCCTACTGATCGAATACCTGGCACCGGTCATGTTGATCGCCTGGCACTGGGCACGAAACCACCGACGGCCCACCTGGTCAGTGCTTCTGGGAGCTGGTTTGTCGATCGTCGGCCTGGCCTGCGTCCTCGATCTTCGCGACGGACTGACACTCAATCCGATCGGCGTCGCCTGGGCTCTGGGTGCGGCTGTGTGCCTTAGCGCGTACTTTCTCCTCAGCGAGGACAAGGGGAGCGACGAGCCGATCCACCCCCTGCTGCTGACGACAGCCGGTACCGGAATCGGAGCGAGCGTTTTGCTGGCTGCAGCGGCAGCCGGCATGCTGCCGCTCGCTGCGTCTACCGGGACCACCATCTTGGCCGATCGGGCCATCGGCTGGTGGCTCCCGGCGCTTTTGTTGATCTTCGTCAGTGCGGTGCTCGCCTATCCGAGTGGCATCGTTGCAGTGCGCCGGCTCGGCAGCTCCCTGGCATCGTTCGTGTCACTGACCGAGGTGATCTTTGCCGTGGCTTTTGCCTTTGTACTGCTCGGCCAGCGTCCTGGACCTATGCAGCTCGTTGGTGGCGTGTTGATCTTGGCCGGGATCGCTCTAGTGCAGCGGCCCGTCAAGCCGACGAACGTGTTGGAGCAACAGGCCGGCTCGGCCACTCATCAGTGATGGTGATCGCTCATGTCAGGGCTTGCCGAAATCGGTAACAAGCCAGACTTTGTCGTGCATCGAGTCATTGATCACGTCGATGCCAACGTGGACGTAGGTCTCACTCAAGATGTTCTTGCGGTGTCCGTCGTTGGGGGGCTTCTCGTTGTACATCGCCTTCTGTACGGCGAGCACGCCATCCTCGGAACGGCGGCCGTTGTAAGCGACGTTCTCGGCTACCGCGCTCCAGCGGTATCCGGCAGCGGAGACTCGGGATCCGAGTGCCGCCTCGCCTTTCAGTTGGTGGCTCAGCGTGTTGGCTCCTGCCATGGCCAGGTTGTGCTTGTGCGCCGCAGAGACGAGGTCGCGGTTCATCTTCAGTGCTGGCAGTCCATGCTGAGCGCGTTCGGAATTGAGCTCAGAGAGCACCGCATTCGCCCAGTCCGAGCGCGTGGCATAACCCGAAGAGCTCTGGTTGCTCGTCTTGTACGGTGCCAACTTTGCAGCCTGGGTCGGCTTCTTGGTCGGAGCCGGCCTGGTGCTGCGGCTCTTTGAAGTGCTTGCCGTCGCTCTCTTCGTGGCCTTCGGTGCAGTGGTTCGGCTTGTGCTCGATCGGGTTGCCGGCGAAGCTGTGGAGCGACGTGTCGGCGGGCGATGACAGCTGGCCGGTTTCTTCTCATCTCCCTGGCACTCAGGCCGAGCATGCGCCCTGGCGCGGAGGGATCGGGCGCTGGGATCACTCGGCGTCACCTCGGCTGATGGCGATGGACTGGTCGCTACCGCCACCAGCCGGTCATCGCGGCCACTGGGTGCGCCCGAGTCGGTGATAGCCGAACCGCCAAGCAGAGCAGCACCGACAACGGCTGCGCTGACCACAACTGCAGCACTTGCCGAGGCGATCCGCAGGCCAATGCTGGTCACGTTGCCTTCGTCCTGCACGACCACCCCCCGACCAGGTCACGATTCGATAACGACCGCGTAAGCCAAACATAGTGGGGGCCGTTCCACCAAGCGCCAGTCGTCATGTGGACACGCCGTACACTGCGCCGGTGAGCAGCGCGACAGCTACCTCGACCGGTGTCCTGGTGGCAGGCACGTCCTCAGACG
>JAJTCL010000025.1 GCA_021323255.1 Propionibacteriaceae bacterium
GGGTAGCCACGGGCGGACATCACCTCCACCACGAGCAGGTCGGCGTTGCGCACCGCGGTGCTTGGGTCGTCCACGAATTGGCCCTGTATGTCTGACCAACACCGCTCGAAGTTCTCACGCTCAGACGAGTCGAGACTGCGCAGCTCCAGCTGTTCGTGCCGCTTGGAGCGGCCTCGCAGCTCGGACTCCGCCTCGTGTTGGCTACCCGCCAGGTCGACGGCGCGGTCGTACTCCGGTCCGTACTGCTCACGCAGCTGCGCGGTCCGCCTCTGTCGGGCCATTTGATAGCCGACGACAACGATCGTGACGATCACCACAACGGCAACGACAACCACAATGATCAAAGTGATGTTGCTCATGGCACTGGAGTACCCGCCCCCTCTCCCGCGCAAGACGGTTCGATGCTAGGCAAGCCGACCGCGGGCATGGCGAACACCGTAGCGGGTCTTGCAGCCGCTTTGGTGCGTTGCTGGGAACTGAGCGGGAGACATCCCCCTCTGACCTAGCCGGTGTCCGCGAGCAGGTCGTAACGGCACAATCGGACGCTACGCAGGCGACCGCGACAATGACGGCGAGCACTCCGCCGCCAGATGGCGCGGGGGCTCCACCATCGCGCCGTCGGCCGGGAGTTCATCTAGTACGACGGCAGTCGTTTGAAGATGAGCAGTTCACTCGGATGGAGAAACCCGATGGCCACAAGAGCTGGCTGCGGGCAACGTATTCACCATGAAATACCGCGTATCTTCAGGCACCGGAACATTCCAGTCGCGGCGCACGTGCGTCATGGCGCCCTGACATGGCGATGGTTGGTCGCCCAACCGGCTGGGAGAACACCACCCATGCCACACTGGCGCTGCCAGCGGCGGACACGCTGCAAGGCTTCGTCATCCAAGACGACTGGTCAATTCTGGCCAGTCAAGGCGTGCCCAATGGTGACCATGAGGACACCTGGATTTCCAGGCACACCGCTAGCGCCCCCGTCCGAACCATGATCGCCATGGGTGCTGGCCATGGCGCCATCCTGGGCGGTCTTGCGCACGACAAAGTCTTGTTTGACTTCAACGGCAAGTTAGTACTTGCGCCGTGGCGGCCGGGCAGTATCTCCAGGAGCTCACAAGGCGTCAAAGACTGGGGCGGGGTGTTCCAGAGCGGCAATATGTCAGCGGTCATAGACCGGCGCTGGGGCACCGCCTGCTTTTACCATCACGACACGAAGACTGTTGTGCTCCGCGCCCTGGCGGATGTGGAGACTCAGACCGATCGGCCGCTAGGCAACGCCGGGCCATTGGTGAACCGCAGCCCAAGTGGCCGGTTGACGCTGCGCCAGGGTTGGGCGATCTACAATCGCCAGTTGTTCTACCTGATCGGCGATCACGCTGGCGGGCAGGAGCTCATCTCCTATGAGCTCGCCACGGGAAGGTTGCTGTGGCGATTGCCTGCGATGCTTTGCGGCGACGTGGCCTGGCAGGAGCCCCAAGGTCTGTTTGTTTCTGACCTCGGGGTGCTGTCCGGTAATCCGATGATCTATGTCGGTTTCACTAATCGCATCTCCATTGGCGACAGCTTCGTGCGGCAGCACGTGATTAAACGACTGCGCGACCCCGCGACCGTTCTGACGCCTGATTGGACAAGCCCTGCAATGGTTTGACGGCGGAGAGTGATTGTGATGGCGTCATGACCTAGACGCACCACATAGGCAACGATGGCCCGCCACCGCTTAACACCACCAAGCTCAACAGGAAAACACGGACGAGAACTCATGTCATGGTGAGCCGCTCGCGCGACGAAGATCAATAGCTTTGATCCGCCGTTGACGGCCGTCTGGACCGCATACGCGACCCACCACTCGCGGCACTCTTTGATCCAGAATTGAGGTGGCCTCCTGCGGGCCAGCGTCTGACAGGCCCATGCTCTACTAGGAGACCATCGGATAGGTTCACAGCACATCGCAGGAGGCAGATATGGCGAGCAGCGGCAGAGGCATAGATGTCCGGGGTGAGGTGGTCGACTTGCTCCTCGAGAAGATCGCCTCGGACCGCAACCCGTCCGTCACCATGATGAATATGGTTGAGGAGCTGCTCGCGCCGGATGACGTGCCGGCGTATGTGGGGGTTCTGTTGGACAAGGTGAAGACCGAGAGGTACCCGAGCTTGGCCATGCTCCGCCGGTTATTGGCCGTTGCTTCATAACTTGCCTCATAGTCGCCGCACTTTCCCGGTCGCGCTTTCGCACCGTAGTAACCTGCCAGCGCCGGAAGGTTCGCAGGCGGGAGTGCCGGCCGGCCCCCCGCGGCTGGCGCTCCCGCCCTATTTGTCAGAAAACGGCACTTGAGCCGGGTCGGTTCAAAACCCTGCCGGCCCGGGTGACCCAGTTTGTACGCGCTAGTGCCGGTATCTGCCTCGCCAGGGGTGTCGGCTCTTATCACCCGCGAGTAGGACGATCCCGATTATCAGGAAGATAAGACCGACGATCAACAAGATCGAACCAGGCATGATTCATCATCTCGATTCTGGTCCTCTGTTACCCGATCATGGCCTGCTCCATGCAGCGAGCCCGTTACAACCGTTTACTTGCTTTGAATCTGGCGAACATGGTGGACGCTTCAGCGAGTAGCTGCAGGGCTGCGCTGGCCACTTCGTTGTAGCGGGCGGGTGTGGTGATCGTTGGTGCGGTCGCCCAGACGACACGAACCGTGGCAGGCATGGAGTCGGGCTGGTGTAGCTCGATGCTGATTGCATCGCCGCTACGGGCAATCGGACCGCTGGCGAGCACGGTGGGGGATGATTGGCCCACGGTGCCTCCTGGGGCATCGAGATCCTGGGGAGCGCCGCTAACGCGAACCGGGACCGCCCGAGCTCAGTCGGGGAGATCTAGCCCAACAGCGCTCGCAGTTCCGCCAGGAAACACGCTCAGATGCACAGCGCTAAGGCGTCCCTCATGCGCGACTATCTGGACTAGCGCCCACTCAGCCATTGCGCATTGAAGACGCAAGACCGGCCCCAACCATGGTGAATTGGCTGGGGCCGGCTGAGTCGTCTCCGGGCTCTAGCCGATCCGCTGTGTCTCGTCGTGGATGGTCAGCGCCACCTGCTTGAGCTTGTCAGCGTGCTCTTTGCTGTGATGTGAGCAGAAGAGGAGGTCGAAGCCGCTGGCCATGGTGACTCGTACGTAGGCTTGCGCGCCGCATCGGTCACAACGATCTGAGGCGTTCAAGTGGGAATCTTCGATAACAGGAGTGCTCACGGTCGGCCTCCCTTCCTGACGATCAGATGATCTTGCTGTTCTAAGCGGTGCATCGCGGTTGCGACACCGGCCTGGCATCTGTTCAACATCTCGTCTGTCTCTGATTGTTCCGTCTCCGCATCTCGAGGCAATGACTGTTGTGTAACGAATCCTGTGAATCGTTCCGCCTCGGTCGCTGTCGTGCCGCCAAGGTTTCGAGTACGACACATGGTTCGGATTGGCCTCTTTACGCCGCTTCGAACGCCGGCCGCGAGGTACTCTCGGCGCGTGCCAACTGCCAGCCCAGCAACGGAAAGCCGTGAATATGAGGCACGGCACCTACTGGTGCTGGAGGGGCTTGAGGCCGTTCGGAAGCGGCCCGCGATGTACATCGGCTCCACCGACACCAGAGGGCTGATGCACTGCCTGTGGGAGATCATCGACAATGCGGTCGACGAGGCTCTCGGTGGCCATGGCAAGGAGATCTTCGTCACACTCCGCCCGGACGGTGGCATTTCAGTGCACGACCGAGCCCGCGGTATCCCGGTAGACATCGAACCGCGGACCGGGCTATCCGGGGTGGAGGTGGTCTTCACCAAACTGCATGCGGGGGGCAAGTTCGGTGCTGGCTCATACAACGCGACGGGCGGGTTGCACGGCGTAGGTTCTTCGGTTGTCAACGCGTTGTCGAGTCGGCTGGACGTCGAGGTGGACCGCAACTCCGCTACCTGGGCCATGTCTTTCCGTCGCGGCGTTCCTGGGACGTTTGACGGGCCCGGTCCAACGGCGAAGTTCACCCCCGGAAGCGAGCTTCGCAAGATTGGACGAGTGCCGAGGGGAACCACTGGTACCCGGGTGACCTACTGGCCCGATCGGCAGATCTTCCTTCACGACGCCCAGCTGTCGTTTCGGGACCTCCAAGACCGCGCCAGGCAGACAAGCTTCTTGGTCCCGGGTTTGGCGCTCCACATCACCGATGCGCGTACCCCAGACATCATCGAGGAAACTTTTCTGCACCAAGGAGGTATCTCCGAATTCTGCGAGTTCCTCGCTCCAGACCGAGCCATCAGTGACGTCATCCGGCTGCGCGGCACCGATCGGTTCACTGAGACCGTCCCGATGCTGGATGATGCGGGCCACATGGAACCCGCGGACGTCGAGCGTGTCTTGGACATCGATGTTGCCGTCCGTTGGGGTGACGGTTATGAAACGCGTACCCATTCCTTCGTGAACATCATCGCGACGCCCAAAGGCGGCACCCATGTCGCAGGCTTCGAACGTGGATTGACCAAAGCATTTGTGAATGCGCTGCACAACACCCGACTGTTGAAAAACGGCGACGAGGTCCTGAAGGACGACGTGCTCGAGGGCATGACAGCGGTGGTTACCGTGCGGCTGGCTGAGCCGCAGTTCGAGGGTCAGACCAAGGAAGTGCTCGGCACACCGGCAGTGTCGCGGCTGGTGGCCAAGACCGTCGAACATGAGCTCACCAGGTTCTTGGGATCCACCAAGACGGCGACCAGGGCGCAGGCCCGCGCGGTCTTGGAGAAGGTGGTGGGCGCCTCCCGGGCTCGGGTAGCTGCCCGCCAGCACCGGGAGGCGCAGCGACGCAAGAATGCCCTCGAGTCATCATCGCTGCCGGCTAAGCTCGTCGACTGCCGCAGCACTGACGTCGACCGAACCGAACTGTTCATCGTCGAAGGCGACTCGGCCCTCGGTACGGCCAAGCTGGCCAGAAATTCAGAGTTCCAGGCACTGCTGCCCATCCGCGGAAAGATCCTCAACGTGCAGAAGGCCTCGATCGGCGACATGCTGAAGAACGCCGAGTGCGGCTCGATCATTCAGGTCGTCGGCGCCGGTTCCGGCCGCAGCTTCGATCTTGAAGCGGCGCGTTACGGCAAGATCATCTTCATGGCCGACGCCGATTCCGACGGCGCCCACATCCGCTGCTTGCTGGCGACGTTGTTTTTCCGGTACATGCGCCCGCTCGTCGCCGCCGGGCGAATCTTCACCGCGGTGCCGCCACTCCATCGCTTCGAGCTGACGAATGCCCGCAAGGGCCAGGAGAAGTACATCTACACCTACTCCGATGCCGAGTACCAACGGAAAGCGGCGGAGCTGACCAAGCGTGGCCTGCACTTCAAGGAGCCGCAGCGCTACAAGGGCCTTGGCGAGATGGACGCTGATCAGCTCGCCGAAACGACGATGAATCCGCGGCACCGTACGCTGCGAAGGATGACGGTTGACGACGGGCTGCTTGCCGAGGCCACCTTCGAGATGCTGATGGGCAATGACGTCGTGCCACGCAAGGAGTTCATCATCGACGGGGCGTACGCCCTCGACGCTGCCACCATCGACGCATAGCCGCGGCAGGAAGCTCAGTCCCAGCGTTCCAGGAGACCGGTGTCCACGTCGTAGTAGAAACCGCCGACAACTGCTCGGTCGCCGATCAGTGGATGATTCCGGAGCTTCTCGACGTCGCGATGCAGGGTACGCCGCTGGTCGGCCGAGGCACCGAACCGCACCCAGGAGGCGTCGGCACCGCTGGCATTTCGGATCTTCTCAATGATCACATCATCGTCGGCGGCGGCCATGGCACAGCGGCTGTGGGGAATCACCATGATCCGGTTCACCTGGAGCAGGTGGACACCTGCAATACATCCAGCCAGGGCCGAGGTGGTCACCCGACCGCCGGGGGTACGGATGATCTTGGCATCACCGAAGGTCAGACCGACCATCTCGAGCGGCACGATTCTGGAATCCATGCAGGTGATCATCAGGACTCCTGCATGGGCTACCCCGTCGAAGCCATGTTGATCGAAACGCTCAGCGAACTTCTTGTTGTTGGCCAGTAAGTCGTCGAAGGTTCCGTCAGTGGACTCCTGATGATCCGGCCGATGTTCTGGTGTCCGGTCCACGCCTCTCGACCTCCAATGCGAGCCTGATCAGCCGGCAGCCGAACCGACCGCCGCGATGGGCTGGCTGCCTGGGGTTCCTGATCCGTCGCGACGGGCGTCTGCGGCCGGCAAGGGAACGGGACTGCCGCTTGCTGCGGCGGCTATGGCGGGCGCCGGCCCCGCCCAGGCGAGCAGTAGAGAATCTTCGCCCTTGAGGAATCGATGGCAGCGTATTCCACCGGTTGCCCGACCCTTGGCCGGATAGTGCCGAAACTCGGTGACTTTGACGGAGCCGGCATCGGTTCCAGGCAGCGCCCGGGACGTGCCGGACACAGTGGCGACCACGGCGTCGGGCGTTGTTATCGCACCGAAGTAGATGGCACGCCCGCCGACGCCAAGCTTGATGCCCGCCACACCGCCAGCCGAGCGACCCTGCGGTCGTATCGCAGCGGCGGGAAAGCGCAGCAGTTGGGCGTCGTTGGCGATGAAGACCAACTCAGCCTCGGTGCTGGTGAGTTCAACCGCGCCGACTACGCGATCGCCAGGCTCCAGCCGGATCACATCCCACGCGTCTCTGCCGAGTACCTCCGGATTGACCCGCTTCACAACGCCCTGCGCAGTGCCGAGTGCCAGGCCCAGTGAATCCTCGGTCAGCGTTGTCAGGCAGAGCACCTTCTCATCGCCGGCAAGAGTGACCAGCTCACTGACATGGGTACCACCCTGGAGGTTCGGTGCATGAGCGGTGGTGGGGACTGTTGGGAGATCGAGCGCCGAGATCTTGATCAGCCGGCCGGCGCTGGTCACAAGTCCACAGTCACCGCGAGCGGTCGAGATGATCTTGGACACGATGAGGTCGTGGTTGGCCCGCTCACCCACTGGCGGTAGTGGCTGCGCGTGATTGGTGCGGGCCAGCAGGCCGGCGGAGGAGAGCAGCACCCAACAGGGATCATCCGCGACCTCCAGCGGAGCAGTGGTAGCGGTAGTCGCAACGCCGCTGGCCGCCAGCAAGATCGTCCGGCGTGGGGTGCCATGCTGCTGGGCGATCTCGGCAAGCTTGTTGCCGACCAGCATGCGAAGCTGCTCAGGATTGTCCAGGATCTCGCTGAGCTCGGCGATGGTCGTTTCCAGCTTGTCCCGCTCGGCCTCGAGCTCGATCCGGCTGAATCGTGTAAGCCTGCGGAGCGGCATCTCGAGGATGTAGTTGGTCTGGGTTTCCGAAAGCTCGAACACCTCCATCAGCCGCGTGCGTGCCTGGGCGGTGTCATCAGATGAACGGATGATAGCGATGACGTCATCGATGTCGAGGATCGCCACCAGCAAACCTTCGACCAGGTGAAGGCGCTCTCGGGCCTTGGTCCTGGCGAACTCGGTCCGGCGCCGCGTCACTTCGTAGCGATGCTCGAGATAGACGGTGAGCATGTCGCGTAGCGTCAGGGTCCGCGGCTGGCCGTCGACCAGGGCAACGGCGTTGATCGCATAGTTGTCCTCGATCTTGGTCAGCTTGTACAGCTGTTCCAGGAGAGCCTCGGGATTGAAGCCGTTCTTGACCTCGATCACCAGCCGAGTTCCGTTGGCTCGGTCCGATAAATCCTTGACGTCGGCAATGCCCTGCAGCTTGCGGGCGTTGACAAGGCTCTTGATCTGTTCGATCACGCGCTCGGGGCCGATCAGATAGGGCAGTTCGGTGATCACGATGCCCTTGCGACGTGGATGCACCTGCTCGATGCGTGCGGTGGCGCGCATTCGAAACGACCCTTTTCCGGTGTGGTACGCGTCGCGCACACCGTCCAGCCCGATGATCTTGCCGCCGCTCGGCAGATCAGGCCCCGGAATGAAACGCATCAGCTCGTCGATGTCGGCCTCCGGGTACTTGATCAAGTACCGCAACGCCTGGACCACCTCCACCAGATTGTGCGGCGGGCAGTTGGTCGCCATACCGACCGCAATCCCAGTTGCGCCATTGACCAAGAGGTTGGGGAAAGCCGCGGGGAGCACCGTCGGCTCGACGTCCTTGCCGTCGTAATTCGGCTTGAAGTCGACGGTGTCCTCGTCGAGTCCGTCCGTCATGGCCGCAGCGGCCGGCGCCATCCGGCACTCCGTGTAACGCATTGCCGCCGGGCCGTCGTCCAGCGATCCAAAGTTGCCATGACCGTCGACCAGAGGCAGTCGCATGGTCCACGGCTGCGCGGTTCGGACGAGCGCATCGTAGATGGCACCGTCGCCATGTGGGTGGTACTGACCCATGACCTGACCGACCACACGGGCGCACTTGACGTGGGAACGGTCCGGGCGGACGCCCATCTCCTCCATCGAATACAAGATCCGGCGCTGGACCGGCTTGAGCCCATCCCGGGCATCAGGAAGGGCCCGTGAATAGATCACCGAGTATGCGTACTCCAAGAAGCTGGTCTGCATCTCCGATGAGACATCAATGTCGACGATTCGTTCGGTGAAGTCGTCCTCTGGTGGTGCTGGTGTTCGGGCCATCGAACGCAGATTCTCCCCTCCGCCGTCCCGCTTTCAGTCTGGCACTGGTGCTTCCGATTGCAGCGACGACACGTTGCGGCGCATCCCGACCCGAACTAGAGGAAGGGCTTCAGGTCGTCCAGCAGCGAATCGCCGGCGTATACCTCCCGGGCGTAAAGGACTCCGTAGCTGAACCCGTTCTGACCTGACCGGACCCCGAGCCGGGCGCCGAGTTCGCGAAGGAAGGCAGCGCTCACAATGGCATCCTGATGGCTCCCTAACAGATCCTGCAGGTCCTTCCGCTCCGAAACGATCTTGTCAGCTTTGCTGCCCCACACGGGTTGGGCTGCTTCCACCGCATACCGATAGCGCTTCGACGCCTTGCGAGCGCGATGGAAGAGCTCAACTGAGGGCTCGCCACCCCGCCGCGCCGCAACCGCGGTGCTCAGCCGCTTGCGCGCCTTCTTTCGGGCACTCTTGATCATTGGGTCGATCGCATCCGTCGAAACGTCGGCGGCCGGTGTGAATGGCGGGTCGCTACGCCAGTGGTTTATCTGACCCATCAGCTTCCGGAAACGCTCAGAGTCCAACGCCTCGACCATCACATCGGCCGCCTCCTTGCGCTGCACTGCCAGCTCAGCCTCGATCGTCGACGCGACCGGGCCAAGGATCAGTTCAGTCGGCAGGTCGGCCAGCAGGGCGGCTTGCCTTTGCGCCAGGATGTCCAGGTCCCTTACCTGGCCGAGCAGGCCCGCCCACCACACCAGCTCCTCTTCCAGGTGCTGGGCCTCGGAGGCGTCGAACAGATCGGCGAACACCCGGATCGTGCTGCGCAACCGGCGCACCGCCACCCGCGTCGTGTGCACCACGTTCTCACCGGCACGCAGCTTGGCCTCGGAGTCGATGATGACCGTGCATTGCTCTGCAATGTAGTTGCCGATGAGGTCGCGGACGCTGCCAGATTCTTTGTTCATACCAGCGTTGTCCAGGGGACGAGTGTGCGCAGGGCGCAGCAGGTCCAATGAGTCGGATTGAAGGGCATGCGGTGACCTTACGCCGTGCCGGCAACGTCTGGGGCCACGTTAGGAGAATGTCGGCAGAGGGTAGCCATCGAGACGGTTGTCGACTTCGTGCGGCTGTCCGGACCGTGCGGCAGCAGCCTTAATGGACGCGGCCCATCCGGACGTCAGGAGCTCCCAGACGGGCGGCGTCAGCCGAGAGATCATCTGGCTGGTCTTGTGACTCGCGCTCGGCGGCAACCCGTTTCTGGTAGTGCTCCACTTCACGATCAACATCAGCCGCCTGCCAGCCCAGGATGGGAGCGACCAGGCGCGCGACCTCTGGTGCCGCGGCTAGGCCGCGGTCCCAGGTCTCGATCGAGATGCGGGTACGCCGGGCCAGGATGTCGTCCAGGTGCAGGGCGCCCTCGTGGGACGCAGCGTAACTGACCTCGATCTTGAGATACTCCGCTGCGCCCTCCAGTGGATGTGCCAGCTCCGGGGAATACTTGATCATGTCCAGCAGCTCGGGCAACAACGAGCCGTAACGGTTGAGCAGGTGCTCGACTTGCACGTCACGCAGGCCGGTCTCCTCGACCAGCAAGGGTCGCGCGTTCCACAGCGCGTGGTAGCCGTCGGCACCCAGGAGCGGCACCTCTTCAGTGCAGGAAGCCGGCACTTTCTTGTCCAAATCCCGGACCGCCGCATCGATGGCGTCCTTGGCCATCACCCGGTAGGTGGTGTACTTGCCGCCAGCGATGGTGACCAGGCCGCGGACGGGTGAAGCGACGGCATGCTCTCGGGATAGCTTCGACGTCGAGTCGGATTCGCCGGCCAGCAGCGGGCGCAGGCCCGCGTAGACGCCGATCACGTCTTCGCGCTTCAGTGGATCAGCCAGCAAGGTGTTGGCGCGTTCTAGCAGGTAGTCGATATCGGCCAGGCTGGCCGCAGGGTGGGCCCGATCGAGTTGCCAGTCGGTGTCGGTAGTGCCGATGATCCAGTGACTGCCCCAGGGAATGATGAAGAGCAAGCTTTTCTCCGTACGGGTGATCAATCCCGTCATGGAGTTGATGCGGTTCCGGGGCACCACGAGATGGATACCTTTGGATGCACGGACTCGGAACTGGCCTCGACCGCCCAGCATCTCCTGGAGCTCGTCGATCCAGACCCCTGCAGCATTGATCGTCTGCTTGGCGCGAATGGTGAACTCGCGGCCGGACTCAAGATCACGAACCCTGACGCCGGCAACGCGGTCCGCCTCACGCAGGAAACCGATCACCCGAGTGCTGGTGGCGACCGCAGCACCATAGTGCGCCGCCGTGCGGCCGATCATCAGGGTGTGCCTGGCGTCATCGACCTGTCCCTCGTAGAACCTGATGGAGCCGATCACGGTCTCCCGATTCGCGGAAGGAAAGGACTCGAACGTGCGCTTCCGGCTCAAGTGCCGCATGTGCTGCGGTACTCCGCGCCCAGCACCGAGCACGTCGTACACGCCGATGCCGAGGCCTCCGTAGCCGCGGTCGATCACCGGCCGCATGAGCGGGTACAGGAACGGCACGGGCTTGGCCAGATGCGGAGCCAGTTTGTTGAGAGCCAGCGAGCGCTCCTTGAGTGCCTCGAAGACCAAGGCAAAGTTGAGGTGTTCCAGGTAGCGGAGCCCGCCGTGAAACAACTTGCTGGACCGGCTCGAGGTACCAGCAGCGAAATCGCGGGCCTCGACCAGCCCGACCCGCAGGCCGCGGGTGACCGCATCGAGCGCACAGCCGCAGCCTGTGACGCCGGCACCAATGACCAGAACGTCCAGATCCTCGCTCGCCAGCCGGTCCAGGGCGCTGGCTCGGGCCGCCGGACCCAGTGGCGATGTGGTAGAGAACATCAAGCTCGTCACGGGTTGACCAGAAAGGACCGGTCCGGGTCATGATGACCTTCGATCAGCCGAATCGTTCCCGAGCGAGACCGCATCGACAATGAGTGGGTCACAATGCGATGGCTTTCGAATCGCACCCCCCGCAACAATGCGCCGTCGGTGACACCTGTGGCGGCGAAGAACACGTTGTCACCGGAAACCAAGTCGGTGGTGGTGAGGATTCGATCCAAGTCGAAGCCGGCGTCAAGGATTGCCGCCCGCTCATCCTCGTTCCGGGCGATCAGCCTTCCAAACATCTCACCACCGAGACAGCGAAGCGCGCATGCCGCAAGCACGCCCTCGGGGGTGCCACCCACGCCAACCAGCAGGTCCACTCCTGTCAACGGGCTGGCGGCCATGATCGCGCCAGCCACGTCGCCGTCGAGCAAAAACCTGATCCGAGCGCCAGCCGAGCGGATGGCCGCAACAAGCTCAGCGTGTCGCAGCCGGTCGAGGACGCAGACTGTCAGTTCGGAGACAGCCCGGTCGGTCGCCTCAGCGATCTTGGCGAGATTGTCCGCGATCGGCGCATCAAGATCGACAGCGGCGGCAGCTTCCGCGGGAACCACCAGCTTCTGCATGTAGACGGCCGGGCCTGGGGAGAACATGGTGCCACGGGCCGAAACACCGATGATGCTGACCGCGTCGGGCAGGCTCTTGGCGGTCAGTGTGGTGCCGTCGACCGGGTCCACAGCGATGTCCCATTCCGGTCCCGAGCCGTCACCGACCCGCTCACCGTTGAAAAGCATCGGGGCTTCATCTTTCTCGCCCTCACCGATCACCACGATGCCGTTCATACGCACCGAACCGAGCACCGGCCGCATCGCGTCCACGGCTGCGCCATCCACCTGGTTCTTGTCGCCGAAACCCATGTAGCGCGAGCAGTTGATCGCAGCCGCCTCGGTGGCGCGGACCAACTCGAGCGCGAGATTGCGGGCTGGATCTGGGGCCACCGGTTCCCTGGACCTGGGCTGAGCCACCGTTGCCATATCCACCACTCCTGTTGTGTCG
Source organism: Propionibacteriaceae bacterium (assembly GCA_021323255.1). GTDB lineage: Bacteria > Actinomycetota > Actinomycetes > Propionibacteriales > Propionibacteriaceae > Microlunatus. Next base: position 12,501 of record JAJTCL010000025.1, read on the forward strand.
TTGCTGCGGCTACTCCACTAGACCTGTACCCAGTCCAGGGTTCGCTGCACGGCCTTCTGCCACCCGGCATAACCCGCCGCCCGCTCCTCTTCGCTGATCTGCGGGACCCAGCGCTGATCCTCCAGCCAGTTTTCCCGGAGCTCATCCGGCGACGCCCAGAAGCCTGTGGCCAAACCGGCCGCGTACGCCGCACCCAGTGCTGTTGTCTCCGCCACGACCGGCTTGCTCACCTCGACGCCGAGCGTATCGGCCTGAATCTGCATGCAGAGTGTGTTTACAGTGACGCCTCCGTCAACTTTGAGTTCGTCGAGTTGAACACCGGCATCCTTCTCCATTGCCTCCACGACATCGCGACTCTGGTAGCAGATTGCTTCCAGCGTCGCTCGGGCGATGTGCTCTCGGGTATGGAAGCGTGATAGGCCGACAATGACGCCGCGGGCATCGGAACGCCAGTAGGGCGCGAAGAGTCCGGAGAACGCAGGCACGAAATAAACATGTGCGGAAGAGTCGACCAAGCTCGCCAGGGTCTCGATCTCCGCGGCGTCACGAATGATCTTCAGCTGGTCGCGCAGCCATTGCACGGCGGAGCCGGTGACAGCGATGGAGCCCTCGAGGGCATAGACCGGCGCGGCATCGCCGAACTGGTAACACACGGTGCTGAGCAGGCCGTTGCTCGAGCGGTACAACTGCTCGCCGGTGTTGAGCAGTAAGAAGTTGCCAGTGCCGTAGGTGTTCTTGGCGTCGCCGGCCCGCAGGCAGACCTGGCCGACCATGGCTGCCTGTTGGTCCCCAAGATCACCACCGATCGGCAGCTCGCCGCCGAACGGGCCGCTTGCACGGGTCCGTTGATACGCCGAGGCGTCGGAGGACGGCACGATACTGGGCAGCATCTCCTGTGGAATCCCGAAGAAACTCAGCAACTCTTGATCCCAGTGCAGCGTCTCCAGATCCATCAGCATGGTTCGGCTGGCATTGGTCACGTCGGTGATGTGCTGTCCGCCGTCAACACCACCGGTCAAATTCCACAGCAGCCAGCTGTCAGTCGTGCCGAATTTGGCACGGCCGCGTCCAGCAGCCTCGCGGACCCCGTCGATGTTCTCCAAGATCCATTGCAACTTTCCGCCGGAAAAGTAGGTGGCTGGAGGTAGGCCGGCCCGCTGCCTGATGACATCACCGCGGCCATCACTATCAAGTTCGGCGGCGATCTTGTCCGTACGGGTGTCTTGCCAGACGATCGCGTTCCCGTAAGGCTCGCCGGTGACCGGATCCCAGACGACGGTCGTCTCACGCTGGTTGGTGATTCCGAGGCCCGCCAGGTCAGTGACACCGAGGCGGCGCTCTGTCAGAGCTCGCTGGACTACTTCTTGGGTGCGCTGCCAGATCTCCACTGGGTCGTGCTCCACCCACCCTGCGCGGGGCATGATCTGCCGGTGCTCGAGCTGGTACTTCCCGGCCTCGCGTCCTGAGTGGTCGAAGATCATGCAGCGAGTGCTCGTCGTACCCTGATCGATTGCAGCGACGAAGTCGGCCATGGCTTGAACACTATTCCTGCGCGCTCTTTCCGAATACCAATTGGCGTTGCACATCGAAGGCTGCCATAGACGTGCCCTGCAGATCGCGCGCCGCTTTGCTGAGGAGGAGCGTGGGGACACGCTTTACGTTCCCGAGTGACGACGATGTAGGCGGATTCCAGAGCGCGATCCACCGCGAGCGGAGGGCAATCAGCCCTGGATTGCGCGCCGCTGTGCTGAGGAGGAGCGAGGGGACACGTTTTCGTTCCCGAGTGACGACGATGTAGGCGGATTCCAGAGCGCGATCCACCGCGAGCGGAGCTAGCAATCAAACATTGCGTAGGCTTTTTGCCGTGTCCGTGAGCCAGGCCCCGGGGAAGTCTGACGCGGATCCGCCCGGATACCCGCGAGAGTGGGAGGCG
>JAJTCL010000302.1 GCA_021323255.1 Propionibacteriaceae bacterium
TGAATTCGCCCATGCATAAACCGTAATCACGCCCTCAGACAGCGCGGATCACCCCCGGTCGAGAGTGCCTGCAGCGGCCTCACTTCGATTCTCGGACACGATCAACTTCACTCTCATCGGTCAAGGCCATTTAGAGTTAACCAATGGACGCCAGCGACCCCCGGCTGGCGGGGCTCACGGAGGTTCCAGCCGCGACAGCCTACGTGCCTCGATTGCTGCCCGCGTGGGCCGCCGCCGAGCAGGGGTCTGCCCACCGAGTCGTCGACGGAAGCCTGCTGTTTTTCGACATCACTGGCTTCACCCCGCTCACTGAACGGCTGGCTCGCCGGGGGCGGGAAGGTGCGGAGGAGCTGAGCAACCTCCTCGACACTGTCTTCAGCCAATTGCTGATGGACGCTGAGGACGAGGGTGGCGACCTTCTCAAGTGGGGTGGTGATGCGCTGTTGCTGCTCTTCGACGGTGCTGACCATGGCCGCCGCGCTGCCCGGGCCGGGATGCGCATGCATCGGGCTCTCGCCCAAATCGGACGCGCCAAAACCTCTATCGGCCGAGTCAAGCTGCGTGCTTCCGCTGGTGTCGAGTCTGGTCCAGTCCATCTAATACTTGCGGGAGATCCTGCCCTGCGTCGGGACCTGGTCCTGCTAGGTCCAACGGTTACCGCGGTCACCATGCTGGAACACGCCGCTGGCATCGGTGAGGTGCTGGTGGGAGACGCCACTGCTGCCGACCTCGGGCCAGGCCTGGTACGTCCGCACGAAGGCTGGGGCCATCTCCTTTCCGGTCTACCGACGCCCGCGAACCGTCCACCGCAGCCGGATCCTGAGCCGATGCCGGCCATTATTGAGCGTCTGCTCTCACCACAACTGTGGGCTTATCTCTCCCAACCGTCTCGCGAACCGGAGCACCGGACGGTGACCGTCGCCTTCCTACGCTTCGACGGAACCGACACCCTGTTGGCCGAGGAAGGCGCAGACGTGGTCACGGCAGCCGTCAATGAGGTGCTTCGTAATGTGCACCAGGCCACGGCTGCCCATGAAGTTTCGTTCCTCGACTCAGACGTCGATGTGAACGGTGGAAAGATCTTGCTCGTCGGCGGCGCGCCCATCAGTGCGGGTGATGACACCGATCGGCTACTCACTGCGGTAAGTCAGACCGTCAATCGGGCCGGCCGGCTGCCATTGCAGGCCGGTATATCGCACGGCCGGGTATTCACCGGTGACACCGGCTCCCCCAGCCGCCGGACGTACTCGGTGAAGGGCGACGCCGTTAATCTCGCCGCTCGGCTAGCTGGTCACGCCGAGTCTGGCTCCATCCTGATGGCAGCCGACGTACTGGAGCACACACGACGGTCGTACGCGGTCAGTGACGCGCCCATGGCTAGCCTGAAGGGCAAAAGCAAGCCGGTACCAGTCGTCACGCTTGGCGAACCGCTGGAGCCTCGAAGGCAGCAGAACAGTGAGGAGTTCTTCGTCGGGCGGGACGCCGAGATCGCTATCTTGCGGGATGCTACGGAGCAGTTGATCAACGGAACAGGCGGCTTAATCGAAGTCATCGGTGAGCCAGGCATCGGAAAGACGAGGCTCGTTGACGAGGCCGTCGCGCTGGCCAGCGATGTCACTGCGCTGCGCTGCGATTGTGAACGCACCGGCGCTGCGACGCCGTACACACCTGTGCGGCGCCTGCTGCATCACGTACTCGGCACGAACAGCAGCATGGACCCGAACGCCATCGCCAGGTGTCTCCAGGATTGCGTCACGGCTGCGGCGCCCGACCTAGCCCCGTGGGTTTCGTTACTCGGCGTTGTCCTCGACATCACCATTCCCCCGAGCTCGGAAGTGGCCGAACTGGAGGAGCAGCATCGTTCGGAGCGGATACCCGAGGTATACGCGGACCTCCTTGAGCGAATGGTCCAAACTCCCGTGACACTGGTCGTCGAAGATTCCTACCTGGCGGATTCGGCTAGCGAGGGTGTGTTGGCCGCAGTTGCTCGACGGGCGCAGCAACAGCCCTGGCTGCTCTTCGTAACCCGTGACGACCGTCCCACCGGGTGGATGCCGACGGCTACCGGTCGGATTGAGCTCGGACCGCTCGACATGACGTCGTCGATAGAACTCGCGGAAATGGCTACGCCGGAGCGGCCATTGCCGCCAGCGATCGCTGAGGAACTGGCAGTCCGCTCAGGTGGACACCCGCTGCTGCTGCGTGAACTGGCCCGCGCGGCTGCCCGTGGCGAAGACCCGGACGAGCTCCCGTCGACCGTTGAAGAACTTGCCGTAAGTCAGATCGACCAGCTGCCATCGGCTGAGCGGTCACTGCTACGACGCGCTGCGGTCCTTGGCGATGAGTTCCCCGAGGATCTGCTTATGGAGATGCTCAGGGACGCTGCGCCCGAGAGGTCGGGAACCGAACTACTCGCCGGCCTGTCAGGCCTCATTGTCTCGACGGGTCACCTGCTCCGCTTCCGTCACCCTATTCTTCGCGAAGTTGCCTACGCCAGCCTGCCCTACAAACGACGCCGCGAATTGCACGCGAAGGCCGCCGAGGTTCTGGAAGCCACTACCGCCGTGGCGGATCGGCGCCCCGAGCTACTCGCACTCCACTACTTCGTGGCACGCAATTATGACAAGGCGATGGATTACGGCCGGCGGGCCGGGGAGCGGGCAATGGCACGCTATGCGCCAGCCGCTGCCGCCGACGCGTACCGAAGGGCGGCCCAGGCCGCCCGACTCTCCTCGGACGTGAGCCTGAGTGAACGTTCGTTTTACCTGGAGGCGCTGGGCGATGCAGAGTTCCTGGCCGGCAGATCGATCGATGCTGCTGGGGCGTACCTCGAAGCGCTACGAGGCGTCCGCGGCCAACCACTCCGGGAGGCTCACCTGGCGTTCAAACAGACCGTTGTGGAGCAGCGGCGCGGCCATTACACCAACGCGTTGCGCCGGGCGAGTCTGGGACTGCGTGCTGTTCGCGGCATGACAGATCCGGAGGCGGGCGCCGTTCGTGCCCAGTTGCAGGTCCGCTACGCGGTGTGCCGCGTCCTACAGGGTCGCTACGTGGATGGCCGTCGATGGGCGGAGCGAGGCCTGGCCGAAGCAGAGGCGGCCCATGAGCTGAAAGCGCAGGCCAAGGCGCACGCGGTATTGCACAGCGTGGCGATGTGGTCAGGCGGACCTGACGCCGAGCAACACGGGGAGACCGCGCTCCGCATCTTCGAACAGCTTGGCGACATCGGCGAACAGGCCCATATGTTGAATAACATAGCCTTGCAGCGATCGGCCGAAGGCCGCTGGCCTGATGCTCTGCTTATGTTCACGCGGGCGGCCGAAACGTTTCGTCGGATCGGCGACGCTCCCAATGCTGCGAACGCTGACTACAACCGGGCCGAGGTCCTGGTACGACAGGGCCGATCCGACGAGGCGTTGCCGCTACTCCAGAACACGCTCCGGATCGCCCGCGCCGTTGGTGACGAGGACCTGGCGGCCCTAGTACGCAAGGAAATGGGTAGGGCGCAGAGCCGGGCGGGCGACGTAACCGCAGGACTGATCTTGCTCGAGGAGGCTCGCACTGAGTTGACCAGACTCAGAGAAACCCAAGAAGTGGTGGATGCGGACATCGCCGCCGCGGAAGCGCATCTGCTGGCGGGCCGGCCTGAGCAGGCTCTGGTCCTGATAGAGGGAGCGGTGACAGAGGCCGCTTCTATCCATGCCGCCACCTTGTTGCCGTCGGCGCACCGCGTCCGGGCCGCTGCCCTGTTTGCTATGGGTCAGGTCGCGCAAGCTCGGACAGCTTTGGCTCAGGGCTTGCGGCAGAGCTCCTCACCCGAGGTCGCACACGAGCGCGGATTCCTGCTCGCTGTGGCTGCACGGATCGCACGCCAGCACAATGATCCTGACGCAGAACTGCTTGCCGAACAGGCGCGCGAGGCGCTGGAGTTCGGGTGCCGTAGTTCGCCGGCTGAGCTAGAAGCTCGAGCGGCCGTCGACGTTGAAGAGGAAGGGCAAGTAGAGGTCGCCGTTCTTCCGGAAGGCTCGCTTGTAATCGACGCACGCCTTCTGGTGTTTCCCGATGACACCCTTCTTCGGGCACGGTGGCGCGACCTTCTTCAACGGACCGACGTTGTTCAGGGTGTAGAGCACCTTGAACTTGGTCGCATCCTTGGTCTCGGGACAGCGCGCTCTGTCGCAGGAGAGGATGACCTTGGCAGGGTGCTTGCGGCTGTACAACGAGTCCCCGTCAGAATCCTTGAGGCTCGCAATGAAGGTGACCACCAACCCCTCGTTGCCACCGACCGTTCGGCAGTCACGAAGATCACCACCCACCTTGACAAGGTCATCACATGAGCCAACCGACAAGGTGACCCGGCCATCTGCACCATTCTTGAGAACAAAAATGCCGCAGTTCGGCACCTCTGCCGTTGGAGCGAGACAGTTTGGATCTCTGAGTGTCAACGCAGTGCCTGGCTTGGCATCCGCGCCAACGGCCGTGAGAGCGACCTCCACCGTGATCTTGCCCGGCGCCAGGTGGTCACCGTAAACCACCTTGACTTTCAGCTTGACGCCATTGGCGAACTGTGAATAGGTCGCACCGTAGATGGTGGTGCTGGAGAGCCCGGCCGGGATGATCGCGGTTGTGTTGCCGCCAAGAACACCAGGGCCTGTCAGCTCCGTCAGTTCGATCTTGGTCGTCTTGCTGCAGGCGTGAATCTCGATCGGTGATCAAGACGATTTGGAGGGCAACCGCATCGTCACGGTCGCCCCTTTCACCATGTGTTCCTGTGGCACCAGCAGGAAGCCAGGTACCGATCATCACTAATGCCGCAGATAACAGAGCGGCGCTCAGGATGGCGAGACAGCGTTGAAATAGTGATTGTTTGGGCGTCATTAGACAGCCTTTCCCCCGGGGAAGAAGAAGGATTCGCGCTGGAATAGCGCGCTCAGGAGATTACGGCAGTCGGCCGCGCGCCCATTGGATTTCAGCGCTAGTGTCGCGGCCCGTTTTGATCGTTGCCCGGTTTTTGTTGATCGTCAGTCGGTTTCTCCGGGTTAAATCGATCAAGCATTTCCTCGACCGAGGTCCCCGCCTCGCGCGCGCTCGGCGGAAACCCTGTAACGACCGGCAGGAAGCGGTTGCAGGTCAACGCCTGCAATTCCAGGTCACTGGCAGCCACAACCGTGGCGGTACGCGGCACTCTGCGCAGCAGCGCGATCTCTCCAAACCCGTCGCCTGGACCAAGCTTGGTGACAATGCGACCGTCTCCGACGACATCGGCAGTGCCGGTCTCGATCACATAGAAGCGGTCAGCCGGATCACCCTGGCGAAAAACGGGCTGGCCGGCGGGCACCTGGACCGATTCCAAACCGCGAGCCAACTGCTCGATCGCTGGCAGCGGCAATGGCTGGAACATGGGCACGCTATGAAGCAGCCCGATTTCGGAGTCCAACTCTCCGATGTAGCGGTCGAGGCGCCTCAGGCGTCGCCATGCCACCAACACAAGGCTTGGACAAAGCGCACCGACGATCACCAATGCAACGGAAACGCTGGTCCATTCGATCAAGAGCGAGGCAACGAGAGCGCCCACTCCAACGGCGAGGGTGATCAAGCTCTCGAACAGGCCAAATACACGAGCGAGGACATCATCGGGGGCCAATCTGGCCATCAGCGTGAACAAGCCGACATCTACGAGCGCGTTACCGATTCCAACGCATGCCAGCAGAGTGAGGGCAGATGCTTCCCATGGAAACAACGGAATAAGCGCGACGGGGAATCCCCATAAGGCAACACCAATTCCAAACCATTCAGCAAGCCGCCGCGATCCAACTAACAGGGATGCACTAAGAGAGCCGACCACTGCACCAGCGCCAATGGCACCGGTCAGTGTTCCAACACCTGGCTCGCCGGTACGTAACAGATCCAGTGCAACGACGACAGTGAAGACCGTCAGTGCACCCCGCGTAAATGTCTGCGCCATGCCTAAGCCGGTGAACATCGCCAAGTCGCGATTGCCAATGATGACTCGGACACCCTCGGCTACGTCGTCCATCAAATGAGCGCCCCGTGGCGCTGCTGGCCTGGGCGGAGCCTCGTAGCGCAATCGCAGCAGCACGACTGCTGCTGCTAGCGAGGCCGCAGATGCGACCGCGAACACAACGGCGACATTGGTGAACTCCAGAATCACAGCAGCCAAGAGCGGGCCTATTAGAGTGGCAATCGAATCCAGCATTCCGCGTACTACGTTCGCGCTTGCCAACTCATGTCCGGTCCGGCACAGCGACGGCAGCAATGCCGAATGTGCAGGTCGGTACAGCGTCGCTGCAATCGTCGAGAGGGCGGCGAGGAGATAGACAATCGCCACTGGCCCGCCGACAGCGACGACGATTCCCGCCGCCCCAGTTGCGATCCCGCGAACCGTGGACACCGCAATAAGAACTCGTTCCCGGCGTCCACGATCAGCGAGCGGAGTTACTAAAGGGGCTATTAGCGCAGACGGCGCCATCCGCAGCAGTCCGACCAGCCCCACCGCGGTGGCGCCGCCGTCCCGGTAAGCGACGATGCCTAATGCCACGGTGAAGGCCCACTCCGCCGTCCAGGCGCCCAAGAAGCTCAGTTGGGCACGGCGCAGATTGCTGTTCACGGCATTGCTCACAAACGCGTCCGCGGCCGCCCGCAACCTCATACGGAGCCGCGGCTTGTTCATGCCTGCTGACAATAACTCTCTGGCCGGGGGAACGAGTGTGGACCAAGCGCCGCCCAGCGCTAGCTGTTCGAGCCTGGAAGCCCGCGCAGCCGCATCGTCTCCTCGTGATTGAACTCCGCTGCTCTGGTGAAGAGCTCGTCAGCAAAGGCGATCTGCTCGTCGGTCAAGGTGTTCAGGTACTCCGCCCAGCGCTGGCCCACCGCGCCATAGACAGCGCCGACCGTGGCGAGCACCGCCTCAAGATCGACAGTCACGATCACCCGCCGCCGATCATGCGGATCCCTGGATCGGACGACGATTCCAGCATGTTCCAGCCGGTCGATGGCAGCGGTGATGGCACCGCCTGCAGTAAGCCCGGATCGCTCCGCGAGTTCGCCGGGCGTAGCCGGACCGAAAAGCATCAGCAGACTTGACAGCTGCAGATCGGTGCTGTTCAAACCCGCCCTCTTGGCCACCGCGTCCTGGAACAGCACCGCGCGTGCCATGAAAACCCGCATCGTGTAGCCGACGTGCTCGATCGATTCAGCGCGCTGGGTAGTCATTGACGACCTATTTCCATGCTATATTCTCTCGTATATCGAGAGACTCTATCGCAGAGAGTCTCTGAACTGGACTCAAGAGATCATAGAAGGAGTTGTCATGCCACGCGCACTTGTCATCGGTGGCGGTGTTGCCGGACCGGCTGTAGCGATGTTCTTGGCCAGCGACGGCTGGGAGGTCGAGATTTTCGAAGCCACCGCAAAACCCGACGACTACGCGGGCGCCTTTCTCAATGTCGCGACCAATGGACTCACCGTGCTCGACGCACTCGCCCTCCACGAACATTTGCTTTCCGACGCCCATCCCGCACCACACATGATCATGTGGAGCAGCACGGGTAAGCAACTCGGGTCAGTGCCGAACGGCCCTGCCGGTGACCCGGCCCGCGGCAGTGCCATCGTCCGCCGAGGCTGGCTACACCGAGTGCTCCGAGAGGGTTACCCATATCGATGCACACGCGCCGAATCCGCGCTACAGCGGATTGGTGGGGCTCGGCGGCTTCGCTCGGGTCGCCGGGCTTTCCCCGACGCCTGCCACCCAGCACTTCGTCTTCGGCCGGCGTTCATTCTTCGGCTATCTGGTACGCGAGGACGGCACGGTTTACTGGTTCGCCAACGTCACTGCGCCCGAACCGTCCCGCGGCTCGCTCGGCGACGCGTCGGTGGCTGAGTGGCTCGTCCGGTTGCGCGATCTGCACCAGGACGACCCGTATCCGGTGCCGCAGATCCTCGACGGCCATGACGGCGATCTCGGTGCCTACCCGATTTACGACCTCAACGGAGTCCGTCACTGGAGTCGCGGACGCGTGGTCGCCGTGGGCGACGCAGTGCACGCCACCAGTCCCAGCGCGGGCCAGGGAGCCTCGCTCGCCCTCGAGGACGCGCAGAGCCTCGCAATCTGCCTGCGCGAAGAAGCTGATCATGAGGCAGCATTCGCCCGCTACCAGGCCGTACGACAGCCTCGAGCCGACAAGGTCGTCGACTATGCGCGGAAGATCAACAGCCAGAAACGAGTCAGCAAGAGTCGGGTTGCCGTAGCCATCCGTGATGCGATGCTCCCGCTGTTTCTCAGACGCGCTGCCAACGATCGATCCAATGATTGGCTGTACAACTACCGCGTGATCCAGGGCCGCCCACTCAGTCAGTCCTGATAGAGGCCACGCTTGGCGATGTATTGCACGATGCCGTCCGGCACCAAGTACCAGATGGGCTCATGCAGCTGCACCCGAAGTCGGCATGCTGATGAGGAGATCGCCAGGGCCGGGATCTCGAGCAGGGTGACCTTGTCTTGGGGCAGCTGAGCGATCACTGGAGAATCAAAATCGACCCCTGGGCGGGTACAGCCGACAAAATGGGCAAGATCGAAAATCGAATCAACTTCGTGCCAGGTGAGAATCTGCGTCAGCGCATCCGCTCCAGTGATGAAGTACATGTCCACATCGTCGCCGCGCTCGATCCGCAGATCACGCAGCGTGTCCGCGGTGTAGGTAGGCCCATCTCGATCGATGTCGACCCGGCTGACGGTGAACCTCGGGTTGGACGCGGTAGCGATGACGGTCATCAGATAGCGATCCTCAGCCGACGACACCTGTCGGTGCGTCTTCTGCCAGGGCTGCCCAGTGGGTACGAAAACAACCTCATCGAGGCTGAACCGCCCGGCCACTTCGCTCGCGGCGACCAGGTGGCCGTGGTGGATCGGATCGAACGTGCCACCCATCACGCCGAGCCGGTGACGTTGCTGCGGCTCGGTACCGCGCTGCCGGGCCAGCCCTGTCGCGCGAAGTGGCGGTGTGACCATGCCCTAACTGTGCGGGCGGCCTTTGCCGATCGACCAGGTGATCAGCAACAAGACGAGGAGGATGGCGAACCCCAGAACTCCAAATGCCCAGGCAGGAATCGGCAGCTCGCGGTGCGCCTCGGTCTGGAGGAGCGTCAGTCCCAGGGTCATACGCGCAGCGTAGCGGTTCCGACCAGTTGGTGGGCGGCTCCCAGGCGCGTCCGACTACTGCCGGACTTGGCCGGACCCCGTCACCACATACTTGGTCGAGGTCATTTCGGGCAGACCCATCGGGCCACGCGCGTGCAGCTTCTGCGTAGAGATGCCGATTTCTGCTCCGAAGCCGAACTCGCCTCCGTCGACGAACCGACCTGAGGCGTTGACCAGGACCGCAGCCGCATCGACTTCGGCGGTGAATCGAGCAGCAGAGGTCTGCGATTCGGTAACGATCGTCTCTGTATGGCCGGTGCTGTAGCGGCGGATGTGCTGTAACGCCGAGTCCAGAGAGTCCACGACGGCGGCGGCGAGGTCCAGCGAGAGATACTCCTCGGCAAAGTCTTTCTCGTCGAGCGCCATCTGTTCGTCTGCGGCAGCGTCGACGAAGACGTGACAGTTGCCCACTCCGGTCTCAATCACCGGCACTTGGCTGTTGCGGACCACGTTGTCGATCAAGCCTGCGCCGCCACGCGGAATCAATACATCGACCAAACCGCGCGCAGCCATCAACTCATTCGTGACCTCGCGCGGACCGGGCACGAGCTGGATGGCCTCTGCCGGCAGTCCGGCATCGACCAGCCCAGTCTGAAGGGCATCGACCACCGCTGCGTTCGACTGGGCAGCCGAAGAGGAACCTCGCAGCAGAGCGGCGTTGCCCGACTTCAAGCAGATGCCGCCAGCGTCGGCGGTGACGTTGGGGCGCGCCTCGTAGATGATGCCGACGACACCGAACGGCACGCGAACCTGGCGGACCTGTACTCCGTTGGCGTTGGTCCAGCCGCGCACCACATCACCGACCGGGTCCGGCAGCGCCGCGAGCTCACGTAAGCCCTCGACCATGCCAGCGATCCTGTCCGGGGTCAGTCGCAGCCTGTCGATCAATGCCGCGCTGGTTCCGTTCGCCTCAGCTCGGGAGACATCGCGCGCGTTGGCTTCCAAGATCGCGGTATCGGACTTGGCCAGCGCGTCGGCCATCGCGAGCAGAGCGGCGTCCTTGGTCGCTCTGGTGGCGCTGCTCAACGTGAGCGCTGCGGTTCGCGCCTTCTGGGCCTGTTCCTGAACGGTCACCGATCAAATCTAACCGCCTGTGACTCGTCCTGGTGGTCTCCCCTTGATCACATGGCGGTAGCTGCTGGCGCGTCGCGTTAGGCGCAGCTACCGCGAGGTGTTGCTAATGCCCCGGAGTGGCCAAATGCGCTTCGGCGGCTGCCGACGTGTGCGCCTAGGGACGCTGACGAGCGCTGCGTCACCGGAAGCGGCGGAAGAACTCGCGGAGGTCACCGACCAGCAGGTCGGGGGCGTCGTGGGCGGCCCAGTGGCTGCCGCGGTCGAACTCGTTCCAGGAGACGATGTTG
>JAJTCL010000303.1 GCA_021323255.1 Propionibacteriaceae bacterium
TGGATTGAACTGGCCGGGACGAAGCGAGGGACTTACCGACCGGGAAGCTGAGATTTTGGCGCTGATCACCCAGGGCCACAGCAACGCCGAGGTGGCGACACTGACCTGCCTCAGTCCGAACACGGTGAAGTCCTACATCCGAACCATCTACCGCAAGATCAATGTCACTAGCCGCACCCAGGCGGTGCTGTGGGGGGTTGGGCACGGCTTCACCCCCGACCATCACCGCATCGAACACTGGCGAGGAGGGCCCTGACCGAGTCAAGGTGCGGTGGCGGGTCGTCCGGCGTGCAGTAGCTAGGGTCGAAAGCATGCCGGCGGCAGTGGTGAGCCAGACCACCCTGCGTCTGGACGGCGCCGAACTTGGCCCGGAATCGCCGCTGCCGCCGTTCACCGGCCTGCAGAAACTTCCTGACCCCTCCTCTCCCGACTTGCCACCCGACATGCGCGAGCGCATGGCGTACGGCCGGCTGGCCAATCCGCTGCCGTACGCGTTGCAGGACGGCTACCGCCGCGATTTGCGACCTCAGGGGATCCGCGCCGTCCAGCTGACCAACGGTCGGCTGGAGGCGCTGGTGCTTCCGGGTCTTGGGGGTCGGCTCTGGTCACTGCGCGAGCTGGCGTCAGGCCGGGATCTGGTTTTCGCCAATGGTCGGCTGCAGTTCGCCAACTTCGCACTCACGGATGCCTGGTTTGCTGGCGGCATCGAGTGGAACCTCGGCTCCACCGGCCACGCTGCCACCACCTGCCGACCGGTCTACGCAGGCAGCGTGTCGTCCAAGCACGGCGCCGCGCTGCGGATCTGGGAATGGGAACGCACCCGAGATCTTGTGTTCTCAGTCGACCTGCTGATGCCGGCGGATCGTCCACTGCTGCTGGCTTTCGTTCGCGTCCGCAACCCTGACCCCGAGCCCAAACCGCTTTACTGGTGGACGAACATTGCGGTTCCGGAGGAGCCGGGCGTGCGAGTCTTGGCCCCCGCCGCCAGAGCGTGGCGGACCGAGTACGACGGATCCATGGCCGGGGTGGACATCCCCTTTGCCGATGATTCTGCCATCGATGTCAGCTACCCCTTGCTAACGCAGCGAGCCGCTGATTACTTCTTCCAAGTGCCTTCGGGGCGAAGGCCGTGGATCGCCGCTGTGCAGGCCGACGGCCGCGGGCTCGTGCAGACCTCCACCGCGCAGCTGCGTGGTCGCAAGCTTTTTCTCTGGGGCACGGGCACTGGCGGTCGGCACTGGCAGGAGTGGCTGTGCGGGCCAGGGTCCCGCTACTTCGAGATTCAGGCCGGTCTGGCCACCACGCAGTTCGAGCACCTGCAGTTGCATGGGAGCGCCGAGATCAGCTGGGCGGAGGCTTACGTGCCGATTGAAGGTTCGCCCAGGGCAATATCCGGCTCTTGGCCCGATTCGCTCGCTGAGGTCTCTGCGCAGCTGGTTCGAGCGATTCCCGACGAGGAACTCGACGAATGGCACCGCTGGTGGCGAGCCGAGGTGGCAGATCGGGCGCCGCAGCAAATCATGGCCGGCTCTGGCGCTGGTGAGGCTGAACTCGTCGTACGCGGAGGCAATCCCGACAGCCTGCCGGGCACCCCTTTCGGACAGCCGCGCTCCGACGGCTTCCGCCACCTCGTCGCGCTGGCTCGCACCGGCGAGTTCGATCACGACACCGCGGGTGCGGAGGTGCCGGTGCCACCCATCACGGCTCGATGGGCTGCCGTACTCGACCGCGCAGCGAGCGGCTGGTGGGGACGGCTCATGATCGCTGTTCGGGCCCACGCTCGCGGAGACCTCGAGGCCGCGCGGCTCGGCTACCTGATCTCCGACCAGCTCACCTCTACGGCCTGGGCGGCCCGCGGTCTGGCCCTGCTCGCCGCTGACAGTGGCGACCTCGCCGGCGCCGCGAAACTTTACGCCCGCGCCGTCGCCCAGGCGCCCACCTGCTGGCCGCTGCTGGTCGAGGCGACCAACCAGCTGCTGGCCGCGGGTCGACCTGCCGGCTGCCTGGGGATGATCGACGCGGCGCCGGAACAGGTTGCTGTGCACGGCCGAGTGGTATTGCAGCGGGTACGCGCCTTACTGGCCGACGGGCAAACCGACGCCGCTCGGGCTCTCCTCGAAGCGGGGATCGAGGTGCCCGATCTTCGAGAGGGAGAGACGCTGGGAGCGCTGTGGCGCGTGGCGTTCGGCGAGCGGCCGCTGCCATACCACTACGACTTCCGGATGCGTCCCGACCTCCATGATGAGGTTGGGAGAGGATGACCGCTGGCGGGCAGTCGGTGTATTGAGCGCCAGGATTTGGCTCGATCAGTCCCGAGCTGCGTCTGGTTGTGCCTATGCGTACGTTTCCATCACTACCGCGGAAAAGATCGTCTTGCGGGTCTGGTGTGCGTGTGTCATCACAGCAGTGGAAACGATCGTCTTGCGGGGGTCGGGACGTGTGCGCTTGTCATCACAGCCACGGAAACGTCCAACAGAGGGTGGCTGCGGTGAGTCTCAGAGATTGCGCCGTGCGCGGATCGAATCAATCTGACCCCAGCGGTCTGGATAAGTCCGGTGTTGATCAAGAGTCAAGCTTTGCGGCCAGGAATGCCCAGTTCGCGACCTCGGTAGAACGCTTCTTGGGATTCGAGCACGTAGGGCGCCATTGCTTGGCGACGCCGTTCCTCGGCCTCTGAGCCCCGCCAAGCGTCGCATGATTCCTTTGAGTCCCAGAAGGAGACGCCAATAATTTCTTGGCCGTCCTCGGACCAATAGGCGTAGGCACGAGTCAAGCCCTCCGGATAGGGATCGGGTTGCCAGACGTGTTCGAAGTCATCCAGAGCGCCCGCTCGTATCTTGCGGGTCGTCATCCACACGAAGTACTCCATTGAGCCTCCTCTATCCGTGCTCGGCTGCTCCTCGCGCGGCAGCCTCAGTGTGATCATCGCACCAACGACCCTGACCCAGCGCCGCACAACTCGATGAAACATCGAAGACCTGGACTGGCAGCCGCCAAAACCCCTGTGCAGCACGGCGCTCGGATGGTGAGGCGGAAGGAACCTCAGCTGTTGCCTGTCGCCGTCGGGGCTGGCACGTCTGCCTGGTACCAGGCCATGATCCATGCGACTTCGACGGCTGCGTCAACCAGGTACATCTTCGAGATCTGTCCGGCGGAGACATAGATCATGTCGACCGCCGCGAGCACAGCCGCAGTGCCCACGCCAAGACGGCGCGCCTGACGCATGCTGTCAGCCGATGACGAAGTGGCCAGTTGAGTGATCCCATTGACGATCAGCAACCCCGCAACCGTCTTCACCAGCCAACGATCTGTCTTTGGGCCGAAAACCATCTCGAAGCTGCGGAGGTGCAGCAGCGGCCAGAGTCCTCCGGCCAGGTTGGCCACGCCGTGAGCCCGGGCTAGCCCGACACCATCCATAGCTCAGGTTCGCACGTCATCGCATGTCCGCCATCTGCAGGGTGGTCCGGCGAGTACACCCCGGCTCCGTGGCAAGGGTGGTGACGCGAACGCCGATCCTGATCATCGCTTCGTGGTCAGCCAGCGACAAAAGGATCATCCGATCAGCGAAGGGTCGCTGAGATCGAGTGCGGATAGGGTGTCAGCGTGAATCGTGCTGGCGCGCAAGCCTGGCTCGACAGCTACGTCGCGGCATGGCTGTCCTACGACGAAGATGACATCAGGGCGCTCTTCACCGAGGACATCGCCTATCGATATCACCCCTATGACGACCCAATCGTCGGTCGTGAGGCGGTCGTTGCGTCGTGGTTAGGGGAGTCGGATTCGGAGGGAGCCTCGACCCGTGATGCGCCCGGCACTTACTCGGCGGCTTACGCACCAGTCGCCGTTGACGACGACGTCGTGGTCGCCGCGGGAACCTCCAGCTATCGGGAGCAGCCGGACGGTCCTATTGTTCGCACCTAC
>JAJTCL010000304.1 GCA_021323255.1 Propionibacteriaceae bacterium
GTCGGCGGACACCACCCGAAAAGTGACGACGTACGCCCCTTCAGGCAGGGCGGTCGGCATCGGCCAAAGAACGGTGCCGCCCGCCACGGTGGGATCGGGGGTGGGCACGAGCGCGCCCGCCTCGTCGACCAACCGGATGCCGTTCGGCAGGAGGTTGACGGACTCAGTGAACGTCATCTCGATCTCGGTCGGCGGCTTGGTTAGTTGCGCTCCGTTCGCCGGGGTGGTGTTGACCAGCTCAGCGTGCGCCGCAGCGGGGGAGGAGAACAGCAGCGACAACGAGACGGCAAGCATTGCGGCGAGGGCCATGCGGCGCGCTGCGGTGATCAGCAGTGCCATCAAGGTGCTCCAGAACTCAAGGAAATGGATGCCGGGAACGAATGTGCGTTCCCGGCATCCGGGGAGGTCAGACGCTGACGTCCTCACGAGTTGGCGCCGGCGCGGCATCCACCGCGGAGGCTGGTCGCCGGTTTCGGCGCCGTGCGAGCACAACGGCAATCAGGGAAAGCACCAGTGCGGCACCTGAAACGACGAGCGGCAAGGTTGAAACCCACATGCTGCCGCTCTGGGACGTGACCTGGTCGTCCTGGCTACCCATCTCAGACGGCGCAGCGCCCGCATCCGCTGCAGCCGGGGTGATGGTGAGTACGGGGGCCGGGTGCTCCGGCTCGACCGAAGGGTCAGTCGAGACCTGATTCCAGTTCACCTTTTCCCCGCTGGAATAGGTCTGGAGAGTGTTGAACACCAGCTTGCCGGACTCAGGCAGCTGACCGAGGCTGAGGTCGAAGTCCTGGAACTGACCCGGACGGATGCCGCCGCCAGTGGCAGTCCAGGTGACCTCGGAGACCACTGTGTCCAGCTGTTCGCCGAACATCTCGATGGGCTGCTCGAGTTGACGCGTCGCGGTGGTGATTCTCCACCCTGGCACAGGTGTGGTCTGGACCGATCCGATCGGCTGGTCCTGGGGCAAGGTGACCCGCAGCTCAGTGGTGTTGGCATTGTCGCGCTCGTTCGGTACCCGGAACGAGACGACGGAGAAGCCGCCGCCTTCGGCTGATCCAGGTTGGACGGTGACGTGTGCGTGCGCGAGGCCCGGCAGCGCAAACAGCGCCGCAGCGGTAGTAACGATGACCCCGACACGGGCAAGGATGCGACGTCGTTTAGATCTGTTCTGCAACATGATGATGTCTCGATTCTTCAAAGAGTGGCAGCAACAGCCGGCGGCGGCCGCAGAAGTGCTGCCCGAGGGTCTGGTGATGTCGACAGCCCGCACATGGCTTGCTCGCAAGCCGGGTGTGTCCGCCCGTCAGATTGGAGAGGCGGCGGCGTATGCGGGAAGTTCAGAGGAGGCACCGCCGGGCGGGCCGCGCCGCGCTACGACACCAGTGACCCACACCGACCTACGAACCACCCAGCGTGGCTTCCAGCCAGCCTGAACCCGTGGACGGCTGACGACAACGGCGCCGAAACCGCGGGCCGCGGCCGTGATCTTCCACCACGCGTCGACGGCCCGTCGCGCAGTGAGTGCCAGCAACGTCCACACAGCGCGCTCCCCAGCGGCCAGCCAGAGGGCGACCGCGACAGCCGCGGCCAGGTGTGCGAGCAGCATGACGAGGTGCCCACCCCCCGTTAGCGACATCGCGTCACCATGCGACGCGGCCGTGTCTGGGTGGTGCGTCATGAGATGAGAACTGGTCGGCGCCGATACGCCGGCGCTCGTGCCGCGCCCGGCTGTTGGGGCCGCAACCCCCGCTCCGCTGAGCAGCTGCAGAGCCGCATGCAGAAGTCCTTGCCCGCCGACCAGCAACGGCATCGACCACGCCGGGCTTATTGGGGCGCCCGCGAATGGGACCACCGCGAACACAGTGAGCAGGAACATCGGAACAAGCAGCGAGGCGTCGGGCGTGACACCACCGGCGGCCGCGTGTCCCGCGAGCCCAGTGGCGAAGAGCACAAACGGGAGTGTCAGTGCGCGCATCCCCCGCAGCACCGCGTCACTCGCCATAACCCATCCACCCCCGAACGCAAGCAAATTTAGCTGCCGACGCGAGGACCAACGCGCCCTGCACAGAACTCGAGACCATCGATCGGGACATTGCAGACATGCCAAGGGCCGCATGCGAGAGAGTGGATGATCGTGAACGATGAGCTGGCCGCGGGCGTACGACGCATGCTGGCGGATGCCGATCAGCGCGGACTGGCTGTTGAGTTGCGACGCCGGCCAGTTGCGCACAGCCTCGAGGAGGCTGCGGAGCTGCTGGGTATCGCGCCGTCGGACATAGCGAAGACGATCGTCGTTCGCCGCTCCACTGGGAACTACCTGTTTGCCGTCATCCCTGGTGGCACGCAGATTGCCTGGCCCAAGCTGAGGGTGCTTCTGGGAGTCAGCAAGATGAAACTCCCCAATGCAGCTGAGGCTTTCGAGGTGACTGGATATGAGCGCGGCACGATAACCCCGATCGGCAGTGACCCGAGCTGGCCGGTGATCATCGACCGGCAGCTGATCGGCCATCGTGCCGCACTCGGTGCTGGTGGACACGGGTACAGCGCATTTGTGAAGATCGACGATCTTGTCCGCGCCTACGACGCAACGGTCGCCGACATCGTCGGCTAGCAGCGCGTGCGTCCTGACAAGTTCGAGGTCATCTGGAGGCCAGCTCCTACACTCTGGCTATGTGGCAGCCGGGAGCGCTCAGCCGAACTGTGCTGGCACTCATCTGGTTGGTGCTCGGCATCACCATGGTGGCGGTGCCGGTATGGCTTGGCTGGACGCGTTGGCCAGCCATCCTGAATGGCCATCCGGCCATGTTGATCGCGGGCATCGGCTGCGGCGTGCTAGGCCTCATTGCCATTGTTTGGTCGATTGGTTCGCTTGCGATCGGTGACAGGCTGGATCGCGAGGGCGACCCGGAGCATCCGGCGCATAGGACGTCCAGGCAAGTGTTGCGCCGCGCGCACTGGCGGATCGTCTTTGCGGTTCCGTTGTTAGTCCTTGCCTTTCTGTTGGTCGTCCTCCTCACCTACGCGCGGCCTCTTGTGGCAACACCGACGGCCACCGCGGCCCTCCGCTCTGCGAACCAAGTGCGGATCGCCGACCGGCCCAGCTGGTATGAGCTGATCCCTGTCCGCGAGGACCCAACAGGTGAGAACATCAAGCCGACGACGGGCCTGATGTTCACCCCGGGCGCTCGTATCGACTCCCGCGCCTACGCGCACGTGCTCCGCCCCCTCGCCGAAGCCGGCTACCTGGTCGTAGTGCTGAAAGAGCCGTTCGGCTTTCCACTGCTCGATGCTGATCACGGCAGGAAGGTGCTGGACATCCATCCCGAGATCAGCGCTTGGGTCGTCGGGGGTCACTCGCTAGGTGGCATCACCGCTGCCGCACTTGCTGACGAGGACGAACGGGTCAATGGCTTGGTGCTCTTTGCCTCCTACCCAGCAGACAATGTGGTGCGTACCGATCTGAAGGCGGTCTCCATCTCCGGAACGGCGGACGGATTGACCACCCCGGACGACATCGATGCCTCCAAGGGGAAACTTCCGCCAGATACGTCCTACGTCGTAATCGACGGGGCAGTCCATAGTTCATTCGGAGATTACGGTGACCAGTCCGGCGACGGAACCGCGACGATCGATCGATCCGCGGCGCAGCGCGAGATCACCAAAGCGACCCTGATGCTGTTGGCGTCACTGGCCCCTGCTCCTCCGCCACCACCGAGGAAGAAGTAGCCGCAGACCCAAACACCGCGTCCGGGGCGGGTCGCACTCTCCCAGTGACGTGTCTTCTAAGTTCCTTTGCGGTTGGCGTCGTTCAGGTGCGTGCCTGTCGTCGCGAGGCGACGCGCGGCGTCGACACGCAAGGCCGACGAGGGAGGGATACCGGGTCGTATGTCGA
>JAJTCL010000305.1 GCA_021323255.1 Propionibacteriaceae bacterium
GGACATGCAGTCCCTCTCTTCGGGCGTTCGCGCATCGCGCTTGGAATCCGCCTACTTCGTCGTCACTCGCAGACGAAAAGCGTGTCTGCTCGTTCCTCCTCAGCACGGCGGCGCGCGATTACCGACGCTCACGCCCGGATTTTGCCGTCACTCCATGAACGGGTAGCGGTAGTCGGTCGCTGGGACGAAGGTCTCCTTGATCGTGCGCGGTGAGACCCAGCGTTGCAGGTTCAGGATCGACCCGGCCTTGTCGTTCGTTCCGCTGCCGCGGGCACCACCGAACGGCTGCTGACCCACAACCGCACCGGTCGGCTTGTCGTTGATATAGAAATTGCCGGCCGCAAAGCGGAGCACATCCAGCGCCTCGACGATGACGCTACGGTCTTGGGCGATAATCGAGCCGGTCAGGCCATACGGCCCGACAGCGGCCGACTCCCGCAGCACCGTGCCGTAATCGTCATCCTCATAGACGAAGACACCCAGGATCGGGCCAAAGTACTCGGTGGTGAACACCTCATGGTCGGGGTTGTCGGCCACCACGATGGTGGGGCGTACGAAGTAGCCGACGGCGTCGTCGACTTCGCCGCCAGCGACGATCTCGACGCCCTCCTCACCGCGCACCCGGTCGATCACCGCGCTCAGCTTCGCGAACGATCGGTTGTCGATGACGGCGCCCATGAAATTGCCGAAGTCGGTCACATCCCCCATTGCCAGGTCGTCGACCTCGCTGACCAGGTCGTCGCGCAGCCTGTTCCACAACGACCGGGGTACATAGGCGCGGGAGGCGGCCGAGCACTTCTGACCTTGGTATTCGAAAGCCCCCCGCACTAGGGCGGTGCGCAGAGTGTCGAGATCCGCCGACGGGTGTGCCACCACGAAGTCCTTGCCGCCGGTCTCCCCGACCAGCCGCGGGTACGCCCGGTAGGCGCGCAGATTCCCCGTGACCGAGTCCCACAAGTGCCCGAACGTGGCCGTCGACCCGGTGAAGTGGATGCCGGCGAGGTCGGGATCTGGGATAGCGACTTCGCTGACTGCCTGGCCGGTGCCGGTCACCATGTTGATCACGCCGGGTGGCAGCCCGGCCTGCTCAAGCAGCCGCATGGTGTAGTGGGCAGACAGCTGCTGGGTCACCGCTGGCTTCCAGACCACGGTGTTGCCCATAAGCGCCGGAGCAGTCGAGAGGTTGCCGGCGATGGCGGTGAAGTTGAAGGGGGTGATGGCAAGCACGAAGCCTTCCAACGGACGGTGGTCCAGGCGGTTCCACACGCCGCTGACGCTGATCGGCTGCTCCTCAATGAGCTGCCGGGCAAAGTAGACGTTGAATCGCCAGAAGTCCGCGAGCTCACAAGGCGTGTCGATCTCGGCCTGGTAGCAGGTCTTGCTTTGGCCCAGCATGGTCGCGGCGTTCAGCGTGGTGCGCCAGGGACCCGCCAGCAGGTCAGCCGCCTTCAAAAAAATCGCAGCCCGGTCGTCGAACGACATATGCTGCCACGCCGGCGCGGCAGCCTTCGCGGCGGCGACGGCCTGCCGAACATCTTCGGCTGTGGCATCTTTCATCGTGCCCAGCTGCGCCTTGTGGTTGTGCGGCTGGACGACATCGATGGGCTCTCCGCCGCCCATCCGATGATCACCGTCGATCGTCATCGTCAGCTCGACGTGGTCGGTAGCCATCTGCTCGAGCCGGGAGCTGAGCGCTCGTCTTTCCGGGCTGCCGGGGGCGTAGTCGTGTACCGGTTCGTTCACCGGCTGTGGGACGTTGGTCACAGCATCCATGCCGTCTCCTATGAGGCTGTGTCGAGATTGGGTCTCACTTACCTACGAGCGAACGCAGGAAGAAGACTAGGTTCGTGGGCTTCTCCGCCATCCGTCGCATCAAGTAGGGGTACCAGGCCGAGCCGTACGGGATGTACACCCGCACCCGGTAGCCCTCCTTGGTCAGGGTCTCCTGAAGATCGCGCCGGATGCCGTAGAGCATCTGAATCTCGAAGTCCTGCTTACCGAAGCCCGATCGAGCCGCTACGTGTTCAGCGTGCTCGATGCAGGAGCTGTCGTGGGTGCCGAACGCCGGCTGGCTGCCATGTTCGAACAGCCAGTCCGTCAGGTGCATGAACTGCGCGGTGACCTCCTTCTTGGACTGCAAGGCCTTGTCGAGCGGCTCCGCATAGGCACCTTTGACCAGGCGGACCCGTGGCTTGATCGCCGCCATTGCGTCGAGGTCGGTGGGCGTACGGCGCAGGTTCGCCTGTATGGCCAGACGCGACTCAGGGTGCTTGTCGGCGGCCTCCCTGAAGACCTTCAGCGTGGCCTCCACAAGCTCGCTCTGCTCCATGTCGACCTCGACTGGGACCCCCAGTTCACTGGCCTGGTCCAAGATCATCGCCAGGTTCTCTGCACACACTGACGGGTCGATTACCAACCCGAGTTGCGACAGCTTCAGCGAGACAGATGCGTCGAGCTGCTGTTCTGCGATTGCTGAAATCGCCCTGAGGTACTCGATGCGCGCCTCTGCGGCACCGGCAAGATCCGCCACGCCTTCACCGAGTAGATCCGTGATACCGCC
This sequence comes from Propionibacteriaceae bacterium, assembly GCA_021323255.1. Taxonomy (GTDB): domain Bacteria; phylum Actinomycetota; class Actinomycetes; order Propionibacteriales; family Propionibacteriaceae; genus Microlunatus. The sequence goes on from JAJTCL010000305.1 coordinate 2,561, forward strand.
GATGCCTTTCGCGTTGAGCTCCTTCGCCGCCCCCAGCGCATCCTCCAGCTCATCCCCCGCGATGAAGCGGTGCACTATCCGCCCGAACGCCTTGTTGTTGTGGATCGTGCGCTCAAGGCGTGGATTGTCCGCGGCCCACAGCATCAGACGGTTGACCATGCGGTACCTCCTCTGCGTGATGCCCGAGCCGTGCCGGCACCAGCCGATGACGAGTGCCGGGCAGGCAAATCACCGCACCGTCGACCAGACTTCGCGCACTCTTTGGTACGAAACACTACTGGCGCCATCACGCACGGTCGATGGCTAATCCGAGCTACCAGAGAGCGATCAGACTTCAGCAAGCTAAGTGAGCCGATCGAGTGTGGCGCCGGCTATAGCAATCCCGAACGACAGTGGTGAAGATCTTCGATTGCCCTGAAGGGGGGCCATCGGTCAGGCTGGAACAAATCCTGGCGTAGGCCTATGCGTTGACGAGGACAACTGTGTTCGATCGCGGGAGTAACTGGGTGGAGCTGCCCGGACCGCCCGAGCCGCTGCCCCCACACGCCGCGGTCACGATCGTCGGCGGCGGCGTCATGGGTGTCAGTGCTGCGTGTCAGCTGGCACGAGCCGGGGTTGGGAGCATCTTGGTCATTGAACGAAACGTGCTCGGATCTGGATCCTCGGCGAAGCCGCTGGGTGGGGTCAGGGCAACGTTCTCCGATCCGGGCAATATCTTGTTGGCGCAACGCAGCCTGGCAGCCTTTGAGCGCTTCGGAGTCGAGTTCGGGGTCGACATTGCCCTTCGACAGGTCGGATATCTGTTCCTATGCCGTACCGAGAAAGAGCTGGCCGCGGTTGAATCGTCAACGGAACTGCAGAACCGCCTCGGCGGTTCGTCGGAGATGGTGAGTCCAGGGCAAGCCGCTCAGCTCAACCCTTTCGTCGACCCATCGGTACTCCTCGGGGCGTCGTTCTCACCGCGAGACGGCTATGCCGATCCGGGGCAGGTCGTTCGCGGCTATGCAGACGCAGCGCGCAGCCTGGGCGTCGTCTTCAGCGAACAGACCGAGGTCACGGCGATAGACACCAACGACGGCCGGGTGACGGCGATCCGTACGAGCCATGGCCAGGTGAGAACCGACGCTGTGATCTGTACCGCCGGGGCCTGGTCGCAGCCTGTGGGTGAGATGGCAGGGGTCCTGTTGCCCGTTATCCCGGTCCGCAGGCAGATCGGCTTCACCCGGCCGCTGATGCAGCCGATGCCCACGGTGCCGTTCACCCTTGATCTCGGCAGCACCTTGTACTTCCACAACGCCGGAGACGGTCTGTTGCTCGGGATCTCCGATCC
>JAJTCL010000306.1 GCA_021323255.1 Propionibacteriaceae bacterium
CCGCTTCGCCGACTGCAGGAGCTCGCAGCTGGAAGTCAGCTGCCGACTGACGCATGTGCGCGAGCGACGAAGGAGGCGAATCTGGCGGCCGCCCGTCAAAGTGCAATTGAACATCGACAGTTTTAGGGAACGACCGTGACCGACTCAGCGAACCAGCAACAGGCCCGGGTGATCGACGGTCACGAGACGGCCGAAGAGCTGGGCGATACTCATCCGGGTACTCCTGAGGGTCGTCGGGTTGTCGAGCTGCTCTGGGCGCCTCCACAGCAACCTCCGGTACGCGGCCCCAGGCCTCGCATCAGCCTCGCCGACATCGTCGCAGCAGGAGTGGCGATCGCTGACGCGGACGGCCTAGCCGCCCTCTCGATGCGAAAGGTGGCAAGCCGCCTCGGGGTCGGCCCCATGTCGCTCTACACATACGTGCCTGGTCGCTCCGAGCTGGTCGAGCTCATGATCGATCACGTCTACGGCGAGCACGCCATCCCTGATCCCGAACTGCCGTGGCAGCAACGGATCGAACAGTGGGCGCGAGAAACCTGGCGGATCTATGACGCGCACCCGTGGCTGCTGGATTACAACATGGCTCGGCTGCCCATCGGCCCGCACGTCCTGGACGTCTCTGAGGCGCTTTACGCGGCGCTCTTCTCCGCCGGATTCGTGGCAGCCGAAAACGTCGCGATTTCTAATCTCATCCAGTGGCAGCTGCTGGGCGCGGCGCGTTCCATGATCAGTGACGCCGATGAGGCGCGCCATACCGGGGTCTCTGCTGAGGCCTATTGGGACTCCCGGGCCAGCTTCTGGGACACCTACTTCAATTGGAGCCGTTACCCGACCATGGCCGCAATCTGGGAGGCCGGGGGATTCGACGATCCTGCCGGGTGGGATTTTGACCGGATGCTGAACCGGCTACTCACCGGCATTGAACAACTGGCCGCCGTCAGCCAGGAGTCTTGAAGCTCAGGGCTTCGGTACGTTCGCCGCGGCCGATGATGCAACGGAAGTAGTACTCATCCGGCTGCTGTGGACCCAGAAACCGGATCTCCCAGTCCGAGCGGCGGTCTCGGGAGCGCAACATTGAATTAGCGATCTCGGTGGTACAGACGCGGCGGATGTGGGCATCGGAGTCCAGCTGAGACTGCCGCCGGACATCGTAGCTGAGCCGACCCGCAATGAAGGTCTGGTACACGTGCAATTTGTCGCAGTCCTGGCTGGTTGCCAACTCGGGGACGTCGGAAAGCCCAATGACACCCGCCCAGCATTCCGGTCGCGATGCGCAGTAGGTGTCTGCACCGCGCTGCGCGGAGCAGTCGATGAATCCTGCGGGCACACTGGTCGGCGCGACAGTTGGGCTGGGCGCGGCCGTCGTGGTTACAGCAGATGACATCGTCACAGCGGGTGACGTCGTCGCAGCGGGTGACGTCGTCGCAGCGGCTGCGGTCGTCGCAGTGGGCGTCGGCTCAGCCGCTGGCGTACGCGTAGCAAGGTTCACCACCGCAATCACCGATGCCACCGCAATGACCAATGCGACGATCGCCAAGGTCGCCAGCCCGCGACGCTCCCACCTGCCGGACGGCTTCGGCGCCGGCTCCGCTTCCGCGACATCTGCGGCAACCGGTTCCTCAGCAGGACTAGGCGGTGACGGTTGTTTTTCCCCTGCGACATCCAGCGGCCGAGGCGCCAGCTTGGACGAAAGATTGAGCGCCGCAAGTTGATCCCGAAATTGCGCAGCCGTGGGGCGATCCTGGGGATTCTCCACCATGGCATTCAGCAGCACATCCATGAAAGCCTTGTCGACTCCGGGAATGCGCTTGATCGGATTTTTCTGCCGCTTGATCATCTCCGGGATGCTTGGCAGGTCCATCGTTTCCGACCACCGTGGGGCGTGGCCGCTGAGTACCGCGTACAGCGTGGCCGCCAGCGAATAGACGTCGGCGTATTCGGTGACTGGCTTCTTGGCGAAGACTTCCGGCGGCGCGTACGCGGGCGTGATGGCCTCCACGGCCTCGCTGAGCGGCGTGTCCGGATCGATCAACGCGGCCAGACCGAAGTCAGCCAAACCGGCGTTGTTGTACGCGTCGATCAAGATGTTGGCCGGCTTGACATCGCGATGCAACACACCCAGCAGGTGTGCCGCGGACAAGGCGTCCGCAATCCGTACGCCCACGTCCCGAACCCGACGCTGGCTCGGTCGCGGATCAGCAGTCATCCACCGCGTCAAGGAACCGCCGGGGCAGAGCTCCATGACCAGGAATGGTCGGTCGTCGACCAACAGGCCGGCGTCATGAACGGTGACAATGCCTGGGTGTCCCGACATCCGGCCCGCGGCTCCCGCCTCACGCAGAAAGCGCCGCTGTTCTGCTTCGGTGTCCAGCTTGCGTTCGTCGACCTTGACCGCCACCAGCCGGTTCAGCGACTCTTGCCGAGCCTGCCAGACGATCGCGAAGCCGCCCCGTGCGATTGCACGCCAATCCGCCATACCAGGGATCCTTGGCGGAACGGGGGCAGCCACGCGAACCAAGATAGTTCCGACTCCGCCGCCCCGGCGCTTAGACCACCTGACTTGCCGATAACGTCAGACTCGTGGGTCGTAGCGTTTACGTCGCATCGCCGGAAGGTCTTACCGGCAAGTCAGCCGTAGCGCTCGGATTGCTTGACGCACTAACGCGTGAAGTGGGCTCGGTCGGCGTCTTCCGGCCGCTGACGACAGCAGGCTCCAGCGGTGAGGATATCGACCTGATCGTTGATCTTCTGATCAACCAACCAGGCATCTCGCAGTCTTATGACGAGGCCATTGGGGTGACCTACGACGCGGCCCGCCTTGATGCGGACGAGGCCATGCACATCATCGTGGAGCGTTTCGGCCAGCTCACCGATCGGTTCGAAGTGATCTTGGTTGTGGGATCGGACTACGCCGACGTCGCGACCGGAACAGAGCTGTCCTTCAATGCCAAGATCGCGGCAAATCTTGCATCTCCGGTCGTGCTGGTGGTGCACGGCCGAAACCGGAGCCCCGAACAGATCCGCGCTGCCGCCGAGAGCGCGATCACCGAACTCCGGGCCAACCACGCTCAGACCGTGGCGGTGATCGCGAACCGTGTTGATCATGACGTCGCAGATGCGGTCGGTGCCGCGCTTGGTGATCTGAATTCTGTCGTGACCGCGGCCATCCCAGAAAGCCCACTGCTCTCCGCACCGACCTTCCGAGCCCTGGTCGAGGCCGCTGACGGCGAGCTGGTGCTGGGCAGCCAAACCTGGATGGATCGGGAAGCGCTTGAGGTGATCGTGGCGGCAATGAGCTTGCCACATGTGTTGGATCGGCTGGTGCCGGATGTCGCGGTGATCGCGGCCAGCGATCGTACCGACCTCATCCCCGGCCTGATGCTTGCCCACCAGTCCGGGACCTTCCCGGCGCTGGCGGGGATCCTGCTCACCGGTGGGTATGAGATGCCGGAGACCATTCGCCGGCTGTCCGAAGGTGTGCAGCAAGACTTGCCGATCGCGCTGACGGAGCTGGGCACCTTCACCACGGCCGAGCGGGTGGTGCGGGTACGCGGGCCGATCACCAAGGACTCGAGTCGCAAGATCGAGACCGCACGTCGGGTGTTTGCCGAACAGGTTGATGAAAAGGCTCTGCTGGCGGCGATTGATGTTTCCGGCTCCGAGGTCCGTACGCCGCTCATGTTCGAGTACCAGCTGATGGGACGGGCACGCGCCGATCGGCAGCGGATCGTGCTACCGGAAAGCGAGGACGATCGGATTCTGGAGGCAGCCGCAATCCTGCTGCGGCGCGGGGTGGCCGAGCTGACGCTACTGGGTGATGAGAACAAGGTGCATGCCCGGGCGTCGGCGCTCGGTCTTGATCTTGACGAGGCGTCAATCG
>JAJTCL010000307.1 GCA_021323255.1 Propionibacteriaceae bacterium
GTTCACGACGTTGTGGTCTCCGCCTCGTACGCGGTCATCGGCCGCTGGCGTGAGCAGTACGACGAGCTCGACCACGAACGAGCCGACGAGCTACTCGCCCAGCTCCGCATCGATGCGCTGGCGGATCGCACGTTCGGCACACTCAGTGAGGGCGAGCGTAAGCGGGTGCAGATTGCCCGGGCATTGATGACCGATCCTGAGCTGTTGCTGCTCGACGAGCCTGCCGCCGGCCTGGACCTCGCCGGCCGCGAGACACTGGTCAACACCCTCGGCGAGCTGGCTCAAGATCACTACGCACCAGCTTCGGTCCTTGTCACCCATCACGTGGAGGAGATTCCGGCAGGGATCACTCATGCCATGCTGCTCAAGGACGGAAAGATCGTGGCCGCTGGCCCGCTGCGCGACACGTTGACTGCTGAGAACCTCACCAAGACCTTCGACATCGAGCTGAGTCTGACCGAGGCCGACGGTCGATGGACCGCTCGGGCGGTTTAGCTGGACTGGCACCATTGAAGGCAGCAATGACGCGTGAGACTGGAGACGACGATGGAGGTGAACTTGACCGACTGGCTGGGTGATAATGCCTGGGCGATCTGGCTGAGTCTCGCTTTCCTCTTGGGTGTCGCCGAGATCATGTCGCTCGACCTGGTTCTGATCATGCTCGCCGTGGGTGCGCTGGCTGGAGCTGTAGTCGCGGTGCTGTCGCCTTCGCAGTGGTGGCTGCAGATCTTGGCTGCGACCGTCGTCAGCATCAGCATGCTGTTGCTGCTCAGGCCAACGTTGCTCGCCAAGGTGCGCAACATGCCCGGTTATCGATCATCAGCCGCAAAGATGGTCGGCAGCAGCGGGGTGGCTGTCTCCCAGATCGACAAGATGGGCGGCGAGATCAAGGTGGACGGCCAGAGCTGGACGGCACGTCCCTATTCCTCAGACGTAGTTATCGAGCAAGGGACCGAGATCGAGGTCTACGAGATCGACGGGGTCATTGCTGTCGTCTACCCGAAGTACGGGCAACTTCCCTAGAGAGAAGGAAGATCGTGGAGCTCGCATCCTTGATCGTCGTCCTGGCCGTCGCGCTGGCGGTGATCTTCTTCATAGCCAACGCGGTCCGCGTGATTCGCCAGCAGCGAGTCGGCGTGGTCGAGCGGCTCGGCAAGTTCAAGCGCACGTTGGATCCGGGGCCCCATCTGGTCGTGCCGCTGTTTGACAAGGTCCGCTACAACATGGACATGCGGGAGAACGTCGTACCGTTCCCCCCGCAAGGTGTGATCACCGAGGACAACTTGATGGTCAACATCGACTCGGTGATCTATTTCCAGATCATCGACCCGGTGCGTGCGGCGTACGAGGCTCAGGATTACATCAAGGCGATCGAGCAGCTGACAATGACCACGTTGCGCAACATCATCGGTGGGCTTGATCTCGAGGAGGCCCTGACCAGCCGCGAGGAGATCAACCAGCAGTTGCGGGTGGTTCTCGACGAGGCAACCGGCAAGTGGGGAATCAAGGTCAACCGTGTCGAATTGCGCGCGATTGATCCTCCCGCCACCATCCGGGACGCCATGGAGAAGGGTGCTCGGGCGGAGCGGGACAAGCGGGCATCGATCCTGCTCGCCGAGGGCCAACGGCAATCGCAGATTCTGTCCGCAGGCGGTGAGAAGGAGTCCGCGATCTTGCGGGCACAAGGCGACCGCGAGGCTGCAGTACTGCGGGCCCAGGCCGATCGGCAGGCGAAGATGCTCCGCGCCGAGGGTGAGGCCCAGGCGATCACCACTGTCTTCAACGCCATCCATGCTGGTCAGCCGGACCAGGCGCTGCTTGCCTACCAGTACATGCAGATGCTGCCAGCGATCGCCCGCGGCGACGCCAACAAAGTGTGGGTCGTGCCGAGCGAGCTGAACGATGCCTTGAAGGGCCTCGGTAGCGTGGCAGGCAAGGTCGCTTCATCCGCCATCCCCGACGCCGCTCAGGGTGAGTTCACTGCGCCGGCCAAGATCGATGTGCAGAAAGAGATCGAGAAGCAGAATGCCGAAGAGGAAGAAGCCTTGCGGCGTACCGTCGAAGAGGCAATCCAGGAGGCTCATGAGCTAGAGCGGCCGTCGCGCCCAGAGCTGTCGGCAGCGTTCGGTGCGCCCGAAGAGCCACCCGCCTCCCTCACCCCGAACGGCCAGTTTGAGCAGGAGAGCCAGCCGAACCCGACCCAGTGACCTGGCTGGACCTGCTGGCACTTTTCGGGGCCGGAGCGGCAGCAGGCTTGATCAACGCTGTCGTCGGCTCGGGAACCTTGATCACGTTTCCGACTTTGCTGGCGCTTGGCGTGCCGCCGGTGATTGCCAATGTCTCCAACACCGTTGGACTGGCGCCCGGCTCGCTTTCCGGCGCCTGGGCTACCGGACGAGAGCTCACCGGCGAACGCCGGCGCGTGTTGTGGTTGGGAACGGCCTCGCTGCTGGGCGGCATAGCCGGTGCACTGCTGTTGCTCTGGCTGCCGGCGGCGGCTTTCGACGCCATCGTGCCCGTACTGATTGGTATTGGCTGCGTGCTGGTCATCCTGCAACCCTTCATCTCCGCCAAACTTGCCGTCCGGCGCGCCCGGCGCGGCCTGGATGCTCGGTCCCTGCACGGCCCAATTGCGTTGTGGCTGGCGGTAGCAGTCGTCGGCGTCTACGGCGGATACTTCGGGGCCGCCCAGGGAGTCTTGTTGATCGCGATCTTGGGGATTGGTCTGGCCGAGCCCTTGCTCAAGATCAATGCGATCAAGAACGTGCTGGCCACGATCACCAATGCCATCGCTGCTTTGCTGTTCATCGTCATCAGCGAGGTGAACTGGCCAGCAGCGATCGCGATCGCCGTCGGATCGGTGCTCGGTGCCCAAGTCGGCGGCAGGGTCGGCCGCAGGCTGCCAGCGACGATCTACCGGGTGGTCATCGTGGCTGTTGGCGTTGCTGCGATTATCAGCTTGGTTGGCTGAGCGCCAATGGCAAGACCTCGGCGTACGGCAGGCTTGCCGCGGACTGCCCGGAGATGGCGATCTTGCTCCTGCGAATACCACTGCCGACGACGATCATCCCGAGCCGGGCAACCGCTTCGTCAACCAGGATCGGCCAGCTGGGCGGCAGGCCGATGGGGGTTATGCCGCCGTACTCCATGCCCGTCTCGCGTACCGCGTCATCCATCCCGGCGAAGGAGATCTTGCGAACGTCGAGCCGCTTGCGGATCACCCGGTTGACGTCGGCTCTGTCAGTGGCCCGCACCAGGCACGCTGCCATCACGAACACCTCCGCGCGCCTGCCGGCCACCACGACACAGTTGGCCGAGACCTCCGGCGGCACCTCGTACGCTGCACAGAACGCGGCCGTGTCCGCGTGGCTTGGGTCGATGGGGGCCACGAAACATTCCAGCCCGAGTTCGGCGATTGCATCCCTGACGGGCCGGGCCAAGAGTTCGGAATGGTCAAGCGCTGGCTGCCAATCCAGAGTTCCGACGATGTGCATGAGAGGAGGATCATAATGAGGCTCAGCATCACCGACGCCACAGACCCTCGGTTAGCCGACTATGTCCACCTCCGGGATGCCTCGCTGCGTCGGCATCTGGAGTCCGAACAGGGTCTCTTCATCGCTGAGGGTGCCAAGGTGATCCGTCGCGCCATCGGGGCCGGATACCGGCCCCGGTCGTTCCTGCTGGCTGAGCGCTGGCTGGCTGGCTTGTGCGACGTCCTCAGCCGGTGGCCCGACGTTCCTGTCTACCTCGTCACCGAGGATCTCGCGGAACGCGTCACCGGCTTTCACGTGCACCGCGGCGCCTTGGCCTCGCTGCACCGTGAACAGCGTCATAGCGTCACCGAGCTGCTGGCGCTACAGCGACTGGTCGTCCTGGAGGATGGGCCCGATTGGTCGACTGGGCTAGCGCGCCCCAGGTGGTGGGCTCGGCGGGCTTCCTGACCGTGGCGCTCAGTCTGGCCCCGGATGCAGTGGAACTCGGCCAGCTCGCGGCGAGCATCACACCTGATGCGCGGATAGCGGTGCTGCTCGGCACTGAGGGCGCCGGACTCTCCAAGCGCTGGTCGGA
>JAJTCL010000308.1 GCA_021323255.1 Propionibacteriaceae bacterium
GTGCCGTCGGTCCGTTTGATGGTGCCGAGGAGATCCTGTTTCGTCCCACTTGCTGCGGTTGGCGGGCCTTTGGTGAGTACCGGTGGCCATGCCTCAGCGCAGGCGTCGTAGCACTCGGGCTTACTGGTCTGCTCCTTGTCGAAGAGGTAGATCGCCTGGCCGGTGCCGTCGAAAAGCATCATGCCGAACTGGCTTTTCGCCGACTCGATGACAGTTCCGGTCCGCTTCACCGGGGTTGCCGTCTGCGAGGTCGCATCCGGCGTTGGTGGGAGGCTTTCAGGCTGAGACGGCATGGCGCTGGTGGCCTGTGTCTGTTCCGGAACGCCCGGTGTGGCAGCGTCGCCTCCGGCGGCGTTCCCGCAGCCGGCCAACACGATGGCGAATACAGTAAGTGGGGCGAGGCGCATCCGAGCAACTCCCTTCTGAGCTTGACCGTACAGCCGGACGACCCGGGGAGGCGCATCCGAAGCAACTCCCTTCCGAGCTTGACCGTACAGCCGGACGGCCCGGTGAGGCGGTTACGTCATCTGTCGGTAAGCGCTAGCGATCAAAGATGGAGTTGCGGGCGAGCTCCGCGGCCGCACGATGTTGTCCAGGACGCGGATGGTGTCCTGTGTCCCCCAATGGGCGTCATCGGCGGTGACCAATGACCCGTCGGATGCCGCCATCCGAGTTCGTTCAGGGCCTGTGCGATGTGTTCCAGCCGAAGATGTCAGCCGGAGTCGATGCCGCGAAGGCGAGACCGAGGAGGCCAGCGGATTGGTCGAGGGAGCCGGCCTTGCCGACGGGCAGGCGGCTCGCGATATGCCGCCAGAGCGCGTCGGGGTTGCCGCGTACGGACGCACCTGCCTTCGTCAGCAGGAGCCTGCCGCCGTACCTACGTACCAAGGCCAGCTTCTGGGCCGACTCACGGAACCACAGAACCGGGTAAGTCTGCGACTCGCGGTTGGCGGAGCCGATCCAGTCGGCCATCGCTGGGATTACGGCGGCCAAGGTCCTCACATCGTCAGGCTTGAGATACCCAGCAGACGTGAGCGGCAGCCCGTCGACACCCACGTGATCGAGGAACCGCAGCAGCGGACGGAGCGCAGCTGCCTTCTCTGCTGGCGACATCTCCGACCGGCGTTGAGTTAGCGACATCAGACGCGACACGAGATCGTCGCCGATTGGGGTGTAATGCAGCCTGTTGAGGAGTTCCGCTAATCGGGGATCGAGCCTGCAGCCGTGTAGCCGCAGGTACGGGTCGTTGAGTGCGTGGTTGATCTCGTCGAGGTCGAAGCGCGCAGGGTCTTCGAGGACTTCTGCGAGGTCTGCCGCATTCCGCATTCCCCCGCAATCTTCCGGGGGCGCAGCGCGACGGCCGTCGACGCACGCGGCAACGGGTACGGGCTCGTCAAGACGACTGACAGACTCCAAGCGATGATCAAGTCCCAGGAGTCGCCGTAGTCGTAGCAATACTGCAGCACGTCGCCGGGCTCCGACAACGTCTCCTCCAGCGTCACCTCTTTTGCTGGAACACCGTCGTCTTCACCCTCTTCAACGTCGTACGGACATAGGAAGAGCTCGGTGTTGCGATCGAAGGGACTGCCACCGAGAGCGAAGCGATGGAGATGGGTGTCGGTCCAGCCGAAGGCGCTTTGCAGCACCTGGTGGAACACGTCGAGCCCGATGTCGGACCGCACATCCAGGCGTCGCCAGATCGGCGGCTTGGCGTGCTCAAGATCAACGCGTACGCGAAGGAGCGCAGGCTCGCTCCGGCGCGGCTTCCGGAGTGATGGATGTCGCTCAGGCTTGGTAAGCATACGGTCGCGGAAGGAGAGGACCGGGCCAGTCAGGCCCTTGAGATCATCGAGGTCCATGCCTGCGATGATCTCCTCGAATCGCCGGTGAACTTCGGCTGGGTCGGAGTCACGACCTGTCACACCCAGAACGGTAACCGCACAGATCAGACATAGTTGGAGACCACCAGGGCGTCAACAGACTGGGCTGTTCCGAGAAAGTGCTGGCACATTGCCGGGTTCCGCCCCGGATCAAACAACTGCCGGCAGTTTCTTGACTGGATCGCGAACGTCAGCGGTCGGTAAGGTGCAACCGTGCTGGATCGGCCCCAGTCTTGAGCCATGCCGACTGTTCCTCCGTCGACTAGACCGGCCTGGTGGCCGCATTTCAACAGCACCCTGCGGTCGACCGCGGTTACGGCGCGGCTCGGCTTGGTACTCGGCATTGCAATTGGAGCCTGCTTCCTCACCGGCCTGTTGAGCTATTTCCAGTACCAAGCCTGGGAGTGGTTGCCCCCGCCGGCGAGTCCGGTCTGGGGCTACCGCGTCACCCAAGGCGTACACGTGGCTACCGGAATGGCCGCGATCCCCTTGGTCCTGGTCAAGCTGTGGAGCGTCTACCCGAACAACTTCCGCTGGCCGCCATTTCGTTCGGTGAAACGGGTCGTCGAGCGCATTACCCTGGCGCTCTTGGTCTCGGCCACTCTGGTGCAGTTGTTCACCGGCTTCTTCAATGTCCTCAACTGGTACCCGTTTCGGTGGGACTTCGTGTCGGTCCATTACCGTCTGGCCTACATCGTGGTCGGTTCGCTGCTGCTGCACGTCGCGGTGAAGCTGCCTGACATCGTCTACGGGCTGCAGACCAAGGTCGCCGAAGGCGATGTGCTCACCGAGATTCCGTGGAATGAGAATCCCGAGTCCCACAGCATCGCGGGCCCGCTGCCGCCACCGGTTACTCCGGGCCTGTCCCGGCGCGGCGTCCTGACCGCTGCGGGCGCTGGGATCGGTGTCGTCGTTGTGACGTCTGTGGGGCAGACGCTGACCCCGTTGGAGCCGATCGGATTGCTCGCGGTCCGAGAGCCGAGCAAGGGCCCGCAGGGTGTGCCGGTCAACCGGACCGCCGAGGAGGCGAACGTCATCGGCGCCGCCAGCGCTCCCGACTGGACGCTCACGATCATGGGGCCCAAGCCCTACGCGCTCAGCCTGGCAGAGATCGAGGAGATGGCCGTGCACGGGGCTCGGTTCCCGATCAGCTGTGTCGAGGGCTGGAGCGCCAACGCGGACTGGCGTGGGCTGCGGCTGCTGGAGATTGTGGAGCGGGCCGGCGGCACGGCCGACTCGCAGATCCGGGTCCGTTCCCTCGAGGCTGCGGGTTTCTTCAACAAGACGGTGATCTTTGGTCCGCAGCTGTCCCACGCGCTGCTGGCCACTCACCTGAATGGTGAGCGGCTGAGCGTCGACCACGGTTACCCGTTGCGGCTCATCGCACCGAACCGGGCAGGCGCGTTCAACACCAAATGGCTCGCCACCATCGAGTTCATCTCATGAAGATCTGGCGGATCCTCCTCGCGGTCGTCGGGATCGGGATCGGGACATATGGCATCAGCCAGCTTTTGACCCAGGTCCCCCGCCAGACCCTGGTACTAGTCGCGCTCTGGTTGATCGGCGCGTTGATCATCCACGATGGACTGCTGTCACCGGCAGTCGTCGGCGTGGGCGCAGCTCTCCGCAGATACGTTCCTGACCGAGGCCGCCGCTACCTCCAGTTCGGTCTGATCATGGCTGCGATGGTCACCGTGATCGCCGTTCCGATGATCTATCGTGCCCGTACACAACCTCCGGCCAAGGCCTTGTTGCTTCAAGACTTCGGTATCAACCTCACAGTGCTGCTTGCCGCGATCGGCGGTGGCACCCTGATCGCCTACGCCATCCGGGTTGCTCGAGATCGATCGGTGCCTGGTCGACCGCCGCCGAACCAAGCACACGAGTGATCATTGCGCTTATGAGGGTAGGAGTTGGTCGATGAGGGATTCGACGCGACGGCGGATCTGGTCGCGGATGGGCCTGACATGGTTGAGATCCTGGCCTGCGGGGTCG
>JAJTCL010000026.1 GCA_021323255.1 Propionibacteriaceae bacterium
CCGCGTCGCGAGGTGATCTCGATCGGTGTGCGATCGTCGTTGACCTGCTCGATGAGCGGAAAAAGGTTCTTGCGGGCTTCGCTCGCGGTGACAGCCATCAATCCTCCATAAAGTGGTACGAGTAATGGTACCACTCTCGCCGACCAGATAGCCTCCGGAATCGACCGGGTGATCACTATCCCAGGTGGTCTTCGAGTGCGCCGTGTGCCAGATCCGATGTGTAATGAATGGATCGAGGACATCGATCTTCGGATCGTTCGGCGCTTCTGCCACTAGTTTGCGGGATCGCCTCGTATGGCGAGCCAGCTCAGCAGCGCGCGTCCCATCAGAGGCGACGCGCCGAACGTAGCCACGTCGGCGTAGCGGCGGTCGTCTGATGGCCAACCCATGTCGACAACCAGCACATCGACCTGCGCCGAACGCAGGCGGTCGACAGCCCCTCTGGCAAAACGATGTTGATGGATGTCGCGGCCAACGACGACCACTGGCTCCTCGGGTTGAATAGACGGCAGTGCCGATTGCTCGGGAGAGACCAACCAGACGTGCTGCGCAGCGAAGGCCGAATGCGCGCTGAGCCCTTCGACAAGCTCAGCGCGGAGAGCGGCGAATGGCCCCCAGGGTGTAGCGCCAACGGCGATATTGGGGTTCGTCTCAAGGCGTACCACGGTGTACCCGCCCGATGCCTTAGCCCGCCAGTCAGCTGCCCAAGGTTGGATATCGAAAGTTCGCACCAGCTCGGCCTCGCCCTTGGACCAGCCGGGCACGGAATCCGGTGGCGGCCCAGCTGCTTCCCGGGCGGCTTCGAGATCGGTTGCAAGCCGTCGCACCCGGCTTGTTGCTTCCCGGACGCTGTTGGCGGTAAGAGTGCCGTCGGCAACAGCGCTGCCCACTGCGCGCTTAATGTCGGCTAGCTGATCATCGCTGTTCTCGGTCCCGAGGCATAGCAGGTCGCAGCCAGCCTGCAGTGCCGAAACAGCCGCCCCGGCCAGGCCCAGCGAGCCCGAGGCACCGACCATGTCCAGAGCGTCGCTGACGATGACCCCGGAGAAGCCCAGCTCGCTACGCAACAGATCGTTCAGGACCACTCGACTCATCGTCGCCGGATGGTGCGAATCCAGCTGGGGCAACATGATGTGCGATGACATGACGACCCTGCATCCCGCTTCGATGGCTGCGGCGAACGGCACAAGCTCGCGCCCCTGCAGCTCGGCAAGGCAATGATTGACAACGGGCAGTGATACGTGCGAGTCCAGCGCGGTGTCGCCGTGCCCGGGAAAGTGCTTTGCGCCCGCCGCCACACCTGTCGACTGCAGGCCAGCGACCCAGGCTGCTCCGTGCCGCGCTACGCGTTCGGCGTCGCTACCAAAACTGCGGACGCCGATAACGGGATTGTCGGACCGGGAGTTGACGTCGACGCAGGGAGCGAAGTTCAGGGTGCAGCCTGCCCGGCGCAACGACCAGCCGATCGCGGCCGCGGTATCGCGTGTGGTCTGGGGATCGTCAAGCCGACCCAGCACAGCGTTGCCCGGAAAAGGGGCACCCGTAGCCGCGAAGAGCCGCGTGACGTCACCGCCTTCCTCGTCTATGGCGATGATCGCGTGCGGGTTCTCGGCCAGAACTGCGTCGGTCAGGTCCCGCAGCTGTCCGGGCGAGGAAACGTTTTGCGCGTAAAGGCAGACACCTCCCAGACCTGCCCGGAGCCGGTCTCGCAGCCAGACCGGCAGCGCCGTTCCCGCGAACCCGGGCAGCAGCGTGGTCAGCACACCTAGAACCCCTGCCAGCTCGGTTTGCCTTGGTAGGTCTCGATGAAGTACGAGGCGAGCTGAAGGCGGGAGGCCGCGGCGGTGTCCAGCAACACCGTGACGTGTGGGTGTAGCTGCAAAGCTGTGGCCGGCCACATCGCGGAGACAGGTCCTTCGACGAGCTGGTGCACCGCCTCCGCCTTTCCTCGCCCCGATGCCACGAGCACGATGTGGCGGGCCTGGAGAATGGTGCCGATACCTTGGGTCAGGCAGTGCTGCGGGACGGCCTCAATGTCCCCGCTGAAGAATCGAGCGTTGTCCCTGCGGGTCTGGCCGGTCAGCGTCTTGATCCGGGTTCGCGAGGCGAGCGAGGAGCCCGGTTCATTGAAGGCAATATGCCCGTCAGTACCAATCCCAAGTATCTGTAGATCAACACCGCCGGCGTCCGATATTGCTCGTTCGTACGCCTCGCAGGCGCTCGACAGGTCCACAGCCAGCCCGTCCGGCCCAGAAACCTGAGCCGGATCGATATCGACCTTGTCGACGAACTCATCTTGGATGACATTCCGGTACCGCTGCGGATGGTCTGCCGACAACCCGACGTACTCGTCAAGCATGAACGCGCGCGTCTTGGCCAGTGACAAGGAGCCCTGTGCAACTCGGCGGCCGAGTTCGTCGTAGATGATCAAGGGGCTTGATCCAGTTGCTACGCCAAGGACGGCCTCCGGGTTACGCTGCAGAAGTTCGGAGATGGCGTCGGCGGCCAACTTTCCTGCCTCGTCCGGCGTCGGACTGATGATCACCTCCATCGCCTACTCCTCCCACTCCCCCACTGGCCGACCGTCGATCCAGACATCCCGGACCTGCCAGTCGCTATCGAAAAGGACAGCGTCGGCCACATATCCCGGCTCCAGGCGACCGAACCGATCCTCCACTCCCAGGATCTGAGCCGGAACGGTCGTGGCCGCTTCGATCGCCGCGAGCGGAGTCAGCCCCACCTCCTGTACAGCGCTGGCGATGGCGACGTCCAAAGTAACGGTTGAGCCAGCGATCGAGTTTTCTCTGGTCAGCCGCGCAACGCCCGAGGCGACATCAACGTCCAACCTGCCAAGGCGATACCGCCCGTCTCCAACCCCGGCGGCGGCCATGGCATCGCTGACCAGAGCCACCCGCCCCGGAGCTAGCCGGCGAAGCATCCGAATCACTTCCGGCCGTACGTGGACACCGTCATTGATCACTTCCAGCCAACCGCCTGTGTCCTCAACGAACGCGAGCACCGGTCCGGGCGCACGATGATGCAGACCGGGCATTGCATTGAAGGCGTGGGTCAATAGGGTGGCCCCTGCATCGATAGCCGCCCGAGCCTGCTCGAACGTCGCCGCCGTGTGACCGACCGCGACAACTACACCGGCGTCGCCCAGGATTTGCGCCGACTCGGCGAAGTGATGACGCTCCGGCGCCATTGTGACCTGGCGCAGAGTGCCGTCGGCCGCGCTCAGCAGCCGTTCAACCAGCTCGGGATCGGGGTCGCGAAGAAAGGCCGGATCGTGCGCGCCGCAATACTGGCGGGCCAGGAACGGACCCTCGAGGTGGATTCCGAGGATCGTAGGGTCTCGCCGGGTCTCGGCCGCCGCAAGGTGTATCTGGGAGATCAGATCGTCGGGCAAAGCCGTGACCAGAGAAAGCAGCTGACGAGTAATGCCGTGTTGACGGTGGAGTCGCCTAGCCGTGCGGATGGCCTCTCCGCCGTCGGCGTACGAGGCGCCGGCGCCGCCGTGGTTGTGGATGTCCAGCAACCCGGGAGTGAGGACCTGTCCTGTGCCGTCGACAACATCCGCGCCGTCGCCGGCGAGTTCACGCCAATCGCTGCCAGTTCCTGTGGCCAGGACGCGACCGTCCCTGAAGGCCACGAAGGCTGCTGGGAGGTCGAGCCCTGAGCTGATCAACCGGGCGGAATGGATGACGGCGGTCGCGGCGCTGTTCACCGGGTGCAGCTCAAGTGCGTCCTATAGCCCATGGCCCTGGACAATACGCTGCTGCCTGGACAATACGTTCATGGTTGTGTCAGGAGTAGAGCTAGGGGGCGAGCCTGCTCGACCCTCAACGCACGTGTCAACGGAGATTAATGAACAGCCGTCGGTGTGGGCCAGGGCAGCGGAGCTTGGACTCACCGAACACGTCCGGGATGCGCTTCCCGAACGTGGCCAACGGGTTGCCATTATCGGATGCGGCACCTCTTTCTATATGGCCCAGAGCCTGGCGTACCTCCGCGAACATTCAGAGCATGGCGAAACCGATGCTTTTCCCGCATCGGAATTCCCGACCCGCCGGTCTTATGACTGTCTCGTCGCGGTGACCCGCAGCGGCACCACAACGGAGGTGCTGCGGTTGTTCGAGACCCTGCGGAACGGGACGGGGCCGAACACGGTCGCGATCACCGCCGATCCGAACACCCCGGTCATCGAGCTGGCGGATGATCATGTGGTTTTGGATTTCGCCGACGAGAGATCAATTGTGCAGACGCGGTTTGCCACCACCGCGCTGGCTTTGTGGCGGGCCTGGCTGGGTGAAGACCTCACCGCCGTCATCAACCAGGGTCAATCCGCGCTGACCGATCCCTTGGCCCCACGGGCACTCGACTCTGCACAGTTCACCTTCGTCGGTAGCGGTATGTCCGTCGGCATCGCGAACGAAGCGGCATTGAAACTACGCGAAGCCTCCCAGTCGTGGACGGAGTCCTATCCGGCCATGGAGTTCCGTCATGGTCCGATCAGCGTGGTCGGCCCTGCTTCGACGGTATGGGTATTCGGCGCGCCTCCCCCAGGTCTCCTGGAGGACCTCGAGGTGACCGGTGCCCATGTGGAACGCAGCGGTCTGGATCCAATGGCGGATCTGATCAGAGCCCAGCGACTGGCCGTGGCGCTCGCCGAGGCCAAGGGCCTCAACCCAGACCAGCCCCGGCACCTGACACGGTCAGTCCTGCTTTCCTGATGACCGCAATGCGACCGAGCAACGATCAAGATTCCGTGCAGCGTGATCTTGTGATCGGAGTCGATGTCGGCGGCACCACCGTCAAGGCCGCCCTCATCGGCTCTGATGGACTCGAACACGGGCACAGCGAATGGCCAACGCCCAGACACCTCGGGCCGGACGCCGTCATCGCAACAACCATTCGCGCCATCGTCGAGTTGCGGGCGCAGGTACCGGAGGACGCGCGGCTGCGGGCGGTCGGCCTTGTGGTTCCTGGGGTTGTGGATGCGCAGCACGGGATTGCCGTCTACGCCGCCAATCTCGGCTGGCGTGAGCTGCCTTTACGCCAGATCGTGGCGGAGGCAGTTGGCCTGCCGGTGGTCCTAGATCACGACGTCCGGGCCGCCGGGCTGGCCGAGCTCGAGTTCGGCGCCGGCAAGGGCTTGCAGGAGGTCCTCTTTGTCGCATTAGGCACCGGTGTGGCGGCGGCAGTGATCATCAAAGGACAGGCGTACGCGGGCGCCACCGGCCGGGCCGGTGAGCTCGGTCATCTCCCGGTATTTCCGGAAGGAGAATGGTGCGCCTGCGGGCAACGCGGCTGTACGGAGACCTATGCCAGCGCGGCCGCTCTGTCACGCCGATACTTAGCTGCCAGCGGCAGCAGCGAAGTTCCCGCCGAAGACGTCATCAGCAGGGCTTCAGCCGGGGATCCTCTAGCCCACAGAATCTTCTCCGATGCCGTCACCGCCCTGGCCCGGGCACTGGTTCACTACGTACTCCTCCTGGACCCGCAAGTAATTCTGATTGGTGGTGGCATGGCGGCCTCCGGCGAGGCACTGCTCCAGCCGCTTACCCGCGAGGTACAAGCCAGCCTCGCGTGGAGACCGGCCCCGACGATCTCAATTGGGAAATTCGGCGGTGATGCCGGACGCCGAGGAGCTGGGTTACTGGCTTGGCACGCGCTGAAGAAGTCAAGGTTGTGACCCTCCACGTGCGTTGTTCCTCAATCGGCAGGTGCCCGCCGGGCGGTGCGGTAGAGCTCGACGAGTTGCTGACTCGTAGTGGCGTCCTGCGGCTCCTTGTCGTCACGCCAACGGCCGGTGAACCGCGGAAACCGCATCGAGAGTCCACCGTCATCCTTGAGTTGCCCCCAGCCGGCGGTGTGATTGGGAGACAACGTGAGCTCGGCGCTGAGCACTTCGAGCACCAGGCTCGGCTCGAACCACACATCTGCCGGCACGCGCGAGTCGACCCGCGCGGGCCGCTCGGCCCGGATCAGGGGCGCCAGTCTTGCCGGCAGCGCGGCCAGTTCGGCGTCAGAGAACCCAGTGCCGCACCGGCCCACGGTCTGATAAAGCTCTGCGTCCGGGTTGTAGGCGGCCAAGAGCACAGCACCGTAGGTTCCCCGTCGACGGCCTCGTCCGGCGTAAGCGCCAACAACGACGAGGTCGACAGTGTCAGCCAGCTCCGTGCGGTAATCCCGCTTGAGCTTGATCCACAACCAGCCGCGCGCGCCTGCCTGATAGATCGCGGTGGATCCGGTCGCCTTACACACCAGACCCTCCGAGCCGTCCGCCACGGCCTGCTCGAATGCGGCGTCTAGTGCCGGAGCGGTCGCCACCTCCATCGCGGTGGTCAATCGGAGCCGGTCCGACAATGTGATCGCGTCCGCGAGTCGCGTCCTACGTTCGAGATAGGGCAGGCCGGTGAAATCCTCGCCGTCGGCGTAGAGCAACTCGAAGCAGAACAACCCGATCGGCACATCCCGTGCAGCTTCGGCGATTCCGTGCTTGCGGCGACGAAACATGACCTCTTGGAAGGGGCGCAGCTCACCGGCGGCTGCGTCGTATGCAACTACCTCGCCCTCCAGGATTGCCTCGCGCGGACCCAATCCGGTCTGCAGCAGCTCGACCACATCGGGGAACTGGCTGCTCACGCGCTCCTGCCGCCGGGTGAAGAGCTCGATGTGTCCATCAGCGGTGCGGTGTGCCTGCAACCGCATGCCGTCGTATTTGTACTCTGCCATGCACTGCCCGCCCAGCCTGGTGAGAATCTCGCCGGCGTCGGACAATCGCTGGGCCAACATCACCCGCACCGGATTACCGGCCCGCACCTGCAGTTTTTGCACCGCGGTCAGCCCGCCGGAGGCCAGTGTGGCCGCGACCAGACCGAGGTCGCAGCAGATGTTGTAAGCCCGCTCCAATACCGGCCGGTCCTTTCGGCTGCCGGTGTACACCTGCGCCAGCGCGTCCAGAATCGTAGGCGTGCCGATCCCCAACCGCAGGTTGCCGGTCACCAAGCGCAGCAGGTAGCGAGCTTCCAACGGCGTGGCCAGTGCCAGCAGGTCTGCCAGCAGGCCAAGCTTGCGCCCTTGCGAGCCAGATCCCCCAGCACGCGCAATCTCGTGCAGCGTGTCAACGACTGTGTCCACGTGCAGGCTTGGCTCCCGCTCTCCGGCCGTTGCCGCCAACAGCTGCTCGGCGGCTTGGCCGAGGTCGCCGGCCTCCCGTACCGCAGCGACAACCTCTACCGGCTCGACGCCGGTCGCCGTCGCGACTGCGCGCAGTGCCAGCTTCTCAGCCAGCCCGAGGTCCACCGCGGCAAACTCCGGCGCCACCAAGCCCTGACACAGATAGCAGACCTTAGGCAGTAACTCTTCCGGGGTCTGGGCCAGCAGTACCGCCAGCCGGTCAATCAAGATCAGACGACCAGAAGCCTGCTCCAAGTCCCGGTACGCCGCAGCGACAACCTGGTACTTCACGTCGCCATCATTGCAGCGGCGCTGTTCTCACCTCGCTGGTGGCCGACTGACACTGATCTGATGGCCGACCGATACCTACGATGTATCGCGCCCCCCAAAACCGTAGGTCGGAGACCTGCAGCCGGTCTTCGTTGTGCTGTCCCGCGGGCATCGAATCGCCTGACCCGCTGGGGCGATTCTTCAGCCAGAATCGACAGAATCGGGACTACCGCGTGTGCCAAGAGGGACATGCCCTCGAATCTTGGCCCGCGAATGCCGTTCACTAGTGGGAAGGGGCGACATGGCAAGCGAACGAGACGCGGGCCTCGACCGGGTCATCGCCTTCAGCGACGGCGTGGTTGCTATCGCCATTACCTTGCTCATCCTGCCGCTCACCGAAATCGAACCCGGCGAGGACGCAACTCTGGGAAACGTTGCCGCGGACAACGCGGGCGCATTGCTGGGTTCGCCTTGTCATTCGCCGTGATCGCCAACTACTGGACCATTCACAAGGACATCTTCCGGCCCTTGCGCCGCCACAGTCCGCGCCTCGTCCTGCTCAACATGCTGTGGCTTGCCGCCATCGCCTTTCTCCCCTTCCCTACGTCGCTGATCGAAGATGGCCTCCACGGGGGGTTCGGCACCCTGTACATCAGCACCTTGCTCGTCGTCACTGCGCTCAACCTCATCCTCGCCAACTACCTCGCCCATCACCCCGAACTTTCCGATGGTCAGGCAACAGCTGAAAGCCGCGAACATGTCGTAGCAGGTGTCTTTGCGGTTGGTGCACTCCTTGTCGCCTTCGTCCTGTCGCTCTTCTCGCCCTCAGCCGGCATCTGGGCCCTGCTCCTGATGGTCCTCGCCCAAATCCTCGCCGGTCGACTGCCCCGCAAGGTTTCCTCCACCACCGATCCTCGGTGATACGCGCAAGAAAGCCGACCGGGAAGGTGCTGGGGTTTGGACCGCTGGGACACTGGAATCTCAGAGCAGCGTTCGAAGGAGTGAAGCGGTGAGAGCATCCATCTCGCTGGGCCGTATCGCTGGCATCAAGGTCGGCATCAACGCCAGCGTCTTTCTGATCGTTGCCATTCTGGTGGTCGGGCTTGCGACCGGTCAGTTACCCGCCGCCTATCCGGGCCGCAGCATCGTCGCCTATGTGATTGCGGCGATCATTGCGGCGTTGCTGTTCCTGGGGTCGCTGTTGGCTCATGAGCTGGCACATTCGCTCGTCGCACGCCGTAATGGCGTCGAGGTGGAGAGCATTGTGCTGTGGCTCCTTGGTGGCGTTGCACAGCTCCGGGGTGAGGCGAAAACCCCAGGGGCGGACTTTCGCATCGCCATCGTGGGACCGCTGACCAGCCTTGCATTGGCAGTCGTCTTCGGCCTCGCTGCTGGAGGGGTGGCGATGCTGGGCAGCGCTGGATTGCCGTTCGGCGTACTGGTCTACCTGGCCGCCACCAACGCGGTCCTTGCGGTGTTCAATCTCATCCCGGCCGCCCCGCTGGACGGTGGTCGAGTGTTGCGGGCGGCGTTGTGGCAGTTCCGGGGTGACCGGCACGCCGCTGCGGTGAACGCCGCCCGGGCCGGCCGCATTCTCGGCTTCGTCATGATCGCCCTCGGCGTGCTGCAGGTGGTAACTGGACGTGGCCTGAGCGGCGTTTGGCTGGCGCTGATCGGCTGGTTCGTGGTGAGTGCCGCGACCGCTGAGGAGCAACAGGCCCGGCTGGGCGGGCGCATCGCCGGTCTCCAAGTCGGCCACGTCATGGCGGCGCGACCCACTGTTCTCGACGGCAACCTCAGCGTGGCCGATTTCATCGCGCAGGTAGCCCTCACCCACCAGTACTCCACATATCCGCTCGTTGATCCGTACGGCCGGCTCACCGGGCTGGTCACGCTCAACCGGGTACGCGCCGTGCCACCGGAGCTTCGTGCCACCACCCGCTTGCAAGAGATCGCCTGCCCACCGAACGAAGTCCCAACGGCGCGACCCGAGGAGCCCCTCGTCGAGCTATTGGAGCGTATGCATGGCTGCGCCGATGGCCGCGCTGTTGTCGTCGACGAAGCCGGCCGGGTGGTCGGAGTGCTGTCTGCCAGCGACGTGGCCCGCGCGCTGCAACTGGCTGACCTACGCTCCTTCGATCCCTATCCAGCACCTTCTGGAGCTGACTTGACCTCGAGGTGACCGACATCCAGAGGAGTCGGCGAAGGTGGATGTGAGATGGCTGACGCAGTTCGAGCCGCCGTGTTGGTGGCTCCAGGTCGCTATGAGGTGCAGGCGTTTCCACGGCCTTCCCTCGCCGACGGTGCGCTGCTGATGCAGGTCGAGATGTCAGGCATTTGCGGCACCGACAAGCACACCTTCCTAGGTGAAACCAAGCAGTACGCTGGCACACCGGCCGAGACCAATACTCCTTTTCCGATCATCCAGGGCCACGAGAACGTTGGCGTCATCGCTGAGATCTCTCCGAGGAGTGCCGACCGCATTGAGTTCTACGGTCGTGGGCTAGCCGTCGGTGATCGGATCACCATGTGTCCCGATGTGGTGTGCGGTCGCTGCTATCCCTGCACCCATGTCATGGGCTACGTGTGGTGCGACAACTCGCAGTGTTACGGCAACTCCTTCACCAGCGCTGAGCCGCCGCACCTGCTCGGTGGCTGGGCCGAATACATGTACCTGCGACCGGATACGTTCGTGTACAAGGTCCCGAGCGGACTATCGCCCCGGGTGGCCGTCCTGGCGGAGCTCATGGCCTGCACCGCGAGTCTGGACAAGGTGAAGGAGTTCTCCTCCTACGCCATGGAAGGCTTCAACTCCGGCGACACCGTAGTGATCATCGGCTCAGGACCGCTTGGCCTGCTGCACGTTGCCAAGACCGACATGATGGGAGCCGGCCAGATCATCGCCAGTGACCTCAGCCCTTACCGGCTGGCCTGGGCCCGGCGCTGCGGCGCTGATGAAGTGCTCGACGTGTCCTCGACCACAGCTGAGGAGCGCCTGGAGCAGGTTCGGGAACTGACTGCCGGACGGGGAGCCGATGTGGTGCTGCAGCACATGGCGAACACAGCACAGTCCTTTCTCGAAGGCATCGAGATGGTCAAACGCGGCGGGATGATGGTGGAGATGGGCAACTTTGTCGACACCGGTGACATCAACATCAACGTACACCGCCACATTTGCAGCAAGAACATTCGACTTCTCGGCCTGACCAACCATCCGAGCACCGGGTATGGACCGGCGCTGCGTCTGCTGGAGCGCTATGCCGACCGGTATCCGTTCGAGGAGATGGTCACTCATGAATTCGGGTTGGATCAGGTTGAGACGGCCATGCGTACCAGCATGAGCCCTTACAGCATGAAGGTGGCCGTTGTGCCCGGCCTCGAGCGCGACGCCTAAGCAAGATTGCGTTCTAAGGCACCAACCGCCAGATCGATGACGGCCTCCAGGGCGCCCGGCTCCTCGAAGAGATGAGTCGCCGCTGGCACCACTTCAATGCTCACCGGCGCTCCCATGGCAGCAGCGGCCTCCGCGTTGAGCTGGCGAACCTGCGGGTCCCGTTCACCGACAATGAGGAGGGTGGGAGCCTGCACGCGAGGCAAAGCGTCGCCAGCCAAATCCGGCCGACCGCCCCGCGAGATGACCAGCCGGACCCGTTCTGGTCGCTCCGCAGCGGTGATCAACGCCGCCGCGGCGCCGGTGCTCGCACCGAACAGCGCCAAGGGCAGCTGGCCCGTATCGCTCTGCTGGCCCAGCCAATCAGCAGCTCCGGTCAACCTTTCCGCGAGCCGGCCGATGTCAAAGCGCAATTCTCGGGTACGCAGGTCGACCTGCTCCTCCTGAGGCGTCAGCAGGTCCAGCAGCAAGGTTGCCCAGCCGCTCTTCTGAAGGACGCTCGCCACACGCCGATTCCGTGGACTGTGGCGACTGCTGCCACTTCCGTGCGCGAAGAGCACAACGCCGCGAGAATCCGCAACAGGAACGGCAAGATCACCGTCCAGTGATACGCCTGCAGTCGGCACCCGAACCTGTCGTTCGACAACCCTGGCGGTGCTCATGTCACCAGTCTGGCCCTGGCAGCAGGTGGGAGCTACGTATCGTGGGGAGGCATGATGACCCATCCGCCCGGTTCGCTCGCTATCTCGGCCAAAGACGGCAAACTCCGGTCTGATCTGCTGGGCTTTGATATGACCTCCGTCGACAGCCTCAGCGCGGTCTCGGATATCGGGGGTCCGGGGGTGGTTCAGCTGCGCCGGATCTCAAGCTGAAGGACGCGTCGACCATGGCGGCGCCTTCGACACCGATTGCCACCCTCGCTGAATTCGACGCCCGGTTACGAGGCCTGGAGCGTGCAGCTGATGCTTTAGGCTCAGCACGGGTGGCTGCGATTCCCATGGGGCAGCTCTTCGATCTCGCCAAGGACTTCGTTGGGGCCTCCCCGGAGGAGGTCGAAGTCCTGCTGGACAGGCCGGACCACCCGCCGAGAGTGGTCGCTGTGAGCATCATGGATTTTCAGGCCCGGCGGAAGGCGACTCCAGAGCTGAGGCGGCGCGAGCTCTATGACCTGTACCTGGGACGGCACGACCGGATCGACACTTGGGACCTCGTCGACCGGGCGGCCCCGCATGTCGTCGGGGGCTACCTGTGGGACAAGCCGCGAGAACCGCTCTACCTGCTTGCCGCCTCAGCGCAGTGGTTTGAGCGGCGGACCTCGATCGTCAGCACCTGGTTCTTCATTCGCCACAGCGACCTGGATGACACCTTCGGCATCGCTCAGATTCTGGTCAACGATCCCCACGACTTGGTCCAGAAAGCGGTAGGTGGCTGGATCCGAGAAGCCGGCAAACGAGACGAGCAGCGGCTGCGAGACTTCCTCGATCGCAATGCCGCGACCATGCCTCGTACAGCACTTCGCTACGCGATCGAACATCTGCCGTCTGACGCCCGCGACCATTACCTCAACCTCAAGAACCGGCTCCCTTAGGCTGGGTGGCATGGATGACTCCGACATCCTCGCGCGGATTCGCGAGATGGTCGATGCCGAACATGAGCTACGTCGTCAGATGCAGAAAGACCCGGCTCAGATCAGCGATGCTGCGCAGAGGCTTCGTGACCTCGAGGAGTCTCTTGATCAATGCTGGGATCTGCTTCGCCAGCGCCGCGCCCATCGTGAGTTCGCACAAGATCCAGACGAGTCACAACCCAGACCTCGGCAACAGGTCGAGGGATACCTGCAGTAAGGCTTCAGAGACAACCATCGGCGAAGGCGGCCGGCTAGTTTCGCGCCGGCCGATACACCGCCACAGTCCAGGCCAGATGGCCCGATCTGATCAGGCTGGATTCAACTAACTCGAGTCGTGCGGCAATGGCGCGTAGCAGACGCCGGGAGAACCACGTCCGGGCGTAGATCGAGATGATCACGACTCCGCCAGGCGCCAGGTACCGCGCGTGATGTGCTACCGCGGCGATTGGGTCAGGCAGGTAGTAGATGACCTCGTTCATCACCACAGCGTCCGGGTGCTGGTTGGCGACGAAGGTGGACCCATCAGCGCACATGAACTGTGTCCACTGGTCGCACTTGGGTCGGGCGAGAGTAATGGATTGCTCACAGTTGTCTACCCCGAGATACCGGCCGTACCTCAGTCCCTCCTGAAGGATCCCTTGCGAGCAGCCGATGTCGAGGACGAATCCATCTCCGGCGTAGCGCTCAGTGACGCTTCTGACGGCTTCATAGCGTGCCGTCTCATAGCCTCCACGCAGTCGCTGCCAGCTGTCTTTTCGATTCTCCCGGGCGTTGTCACGCACCAGAAGCGACCGCACCAGGAAGAGCGGGATCGGCAATGCCGACAGCAGCCCGACAGCCATCCTGCTTCGCATCAGTCGGGCGACCAACGTGTCCCCTGCATGCTGATCCATTCCCAGAAGTACCCTCCCCAATCGCTTTCCGCTACTCGAAACGCGAGAGATTCCCGGCTCCGCGCCGTACGATCACTGCTTGGCCGTTGGAGAGATCCACCACGGTGGTCGGGATCTCGCCGCATTCACCGGAGTCCACGACGGCGTCCAGAACATGATCAAGTCGCTCCATGATCTCCCAACCCTGCGTCAGCGGTCGATTCTCCCCCGGCATGATCAAGGTGCTCGACACCAGGGGTTCGCCGAGCCCGGCCAGGATCGCCTGTGCCACCACATGATCAGGAATGCGAACCCCGACGGTACGCCTCCGAGGCTGCAACATTCTTCTAGGGACCTCGCGGGTCGCCGGCACAATGAAGGTGTACTGCCCCGGCGTCGAGGCCTTGATGGCGCGAAAGATCACATTGTCGAGCTGTACGAACCGGCCAAGTTGGGTGAAGTCGGCGCAGACGAGGGTGAAGTGATGCCGATTATCCAGCTGCCGGATCTCTCGAATCCGTTCCAGGCCCGACCGGTTGCCAAGCTGGCAACCCAGTGCAAAGCAGGAGTCGGTTGGGTAGGCGACCAGCCCGTCAGCCCGCAGTAATTCGACCACTCGGCCAATCGTTCGCGGCTGAGGGTTGTCCGGGTGGACGTCGAAGTATCGGGCCATAAACGTGGAGCCTAGTGCCGTGGCAGCGCTCCCCTACCCCCACTTCGCATCACTAACTCGGACTCCGCAGCAACTGTTAACGCGAAGTTTAGCTATGGCTAGACTGGGCGTTGTGTTACACCGTACGGATCTGCTGACCATTGGCGAGCTGGCGGCGCGTTCGGGGTTCGCGCCTTCGGCCCTGCGGTACTACGAGAACCTCGGGCTGATCACCTCGAGCCGCACCTCTGGGAACCAGCGCCGCTACGAGCGGGCGATGCTG
>JAJTCL010000309.1 GCA_021323255.1 Propionibacteriaceae bacterium
GGCCAGTGTCTTGGCCTTGACGACTCCCACAATGTTCAAGATCAAGACAATGAGAGGGATCAAGAAGGCGATCCCGAAGACCAGCATGAGGCGCAGCAGGAAGGAAAGATAGGCGTTGATGTCTTGGAGGTTGGTCACTCCGCTCTGGGTGAAGCTGAGCAAGACGGTGATGGCCTTCGGCAGGACGACATAGCCGACAACGACGCCGCCGATGAACATCGGGGTCGCAACGCCGATGAAGATCAGCGCCCACTTCTTCTCCTTGGCCAGCAGACCAGGGACGATGAACGCCCAGAGCTGGTACAGCCAGATGGGTGCGGTGAGGAGGGCGCCGGCAAGCGCTGACACTTTCAAGGCCAAGGTCAGCGGCGAGGTCAGGTTGATGTTGACCAAGGAGGTGTCGGCATCGGGGTTCTTGGCCTTCAGGTCATCGATGGCCTCGAAGTACGGCCGTTGCAGGATGTCCATCAGTGGGTCGCGGAAGAACCATGCGACAACCATCCCGGCCATGATCGCGAGCACCGCGACGATCAGCCGATACCGCAGCTCGCGCAGATGCTCGAACAAGGTCATCGTGCCGTCTGGTGGTGCAGGCGGCGGCTTGAGCCACTTCAAGCTGAAGTGGATCGGCCGGCCCTTGATCGTCAAAGACACGGCAGCTCAGGCGTACGGTCAGGTGTCGTTGCGCAGGTCAGTACCGGACGGATCTTGGTTGGCCCGCGGCGGTTGCTGATAGCTGGCACCGCTCGGCGGTTGGGCTGAGGTGTTCGCCTGCGGCGGCGGCTGGTAGTCGTTGGTCGGGGCCGCGCCGACGATCCCAGGTCCCGGGTTTTGAGGCTGCTGCTGATTCTCATCGGCCTTGAGACCCTTGGTTTCCTCTTTGAACTCCCGGAGCGCACGCCCGGTGCTCTTGCCCAGCCCGGCGAGGCGAGCGCCGCCGAACAACAGCAGCACGACGGCCAGGATGATCAGCAACTCGGGAACGCCAAGACCAAGTACGAGCGGAGTCATGATTCCTCTTTCCTGCACCATAAGTGCTTCGGAGTCATCCTACGTCGCCGATACGTCGTCGATCTGTGCATAGACCGAGCGATCGTTGGACCAGTCCGGCCGGAGGGTGCGCTCCGGAACCCGGATCTGCCCTACCAGCTGCGCCAGCTCATCGGCCCTGTCCGCCAGCATGCTGATTTCACTCCAGACGTCACTGGCCTTGTGGGCAAGCCACACCGCATAGCAGATCACCATCACGAGCCCCGCCAACGCGATGCCCCCGAAGACGATCACCCAGACCATTTTGATTGCTCCGCTCGCCAAGCTCGCTCCGCGCGGATCGCGCCTAGCCACCGCCTCCTGCATCGTCCTTTTGGGGACGAAAAGCGTGTCCCCTCAGTCTGCTTGTACGGCGGCGCGCGATCCGTCTTCGTGAACCCTACCTTGCGGCCGCGCCGAGCAGTACGGCGTACTGGTCGAGCGCCTCCTGCGCCGCCTCGGCAGCCGAATCACCAGCACCGGGTGGCGAAAGCACCCGAGCCCCGCCCTGGAGCCGGAGCAGCAGGCTTCGCAACCAGGCCGGGTCAGTGACATGCAACGAGACGATGAGGCCGCCGTCGGGACGAGTCGTGATGGCCTCGGTCGGGTAATACTCCGCTATCCAAGTCGCCGATGGCTGCAACTCGAGAGTGACCAGCGGTGCATCCTTCAAAGCCTCGAACCATCCCGTGGAAAGATCCTTGAGCTCGACCTCATGCATTGCCGCATCGATAGCGGTCACCTCGATACCCGCAATTCGGTCGAGCCGGAAGGTCCGCAACCCACCAGCGTTGTAGCACCATGCCTCGAGATAGCCGTAGCCGTCCAGCACAAACACGCGCAACGGATCGACCATCCGTCGGGTGGTCTCCGCACGGGAGGCGACATCGTAGGTCAGATCCAGTCTTTTGCGTCGCTGCAGGCCGTCATTCACCCGCGCCTGGATGTCATCGCGCGCTGCGGTTACCGCCACCGTGGCCTGATCTGTGGCTGGCAGGTTTCCGGCAGCAGCCTCCAGCTTCTTCAATGCTCGGTCGACGGCCTCGCGCTTGCCCGGTCCGGCGATCTCCCGCAGCGTACGCAGAGCCAGTACCAGCGCGAGCGCCTCGTCGGCCGACAACCGCAACGGCCGGGTGAGGTAGTCGGCGTTGCTGAGATGAATGACGCCCTCGCCGTCCACCGCATCCATGTCGATGTCGATCAGATCGCCAGGGGTGAGTCCCGGCATGCCGCACATCCACAGCACGCTCAGATCTTCGCGCAGAGTCCTGACATTGATACCGAAAGCCGCGGCGACGTCGGTCATCGCCACGCCGTCGTGTTCGCGCAGGTAGGGGACGAGACTGAGCAGCCGTCGTACCTGAGCCCGAGAGGTCACGCTGCAGCCACCGATTCAGCGACGGCGGTCAGGCCTCGGACCACCAGCTCCCGCAGCTCGGCAGGCTCCAGAACCACAACGTCGGCGGCGTACTGGGTGATCTCCTCAGCGGCTGAATGGAGATCCCCGAAGCCGACCGCGTACACCGCGAAGCCGGCTGGAAGTTTGACGTCGGAGGTTGTTGGTTCGCCGCGCCGAGCCAAAGCCGGCGCCTTGCCGGCCCGGATCGCCAGCACCGCAGTTTCGGTCGGCTCCCGAGGGGCAAGCGAGCGGGCCAGCCTTCGCAGGTCGAGGTCGGCCGGTACCTCGTAGGAGCCCGCTCGTGAAACCCTTCTCGGCAGATCGGTCATCCGCGACAGCTTGAACATCCTGGTAGCTGCCCGGTCCACATCTCGGCCGATCACATACCAGCGACCCTTGAATGAGGTCAGGCCCCACGCTTCGAGGGTGCGAGGGCTGCCGTCGCGGTAGGTGAAGCTCACCCGGGCCCGGTCGAGCACGGCATTCCACAGTACCTCGAACCCAGGCTCGGATGCCTGGACCGATGGCTCCAGGGAAGCAAGCTGGGAGGCGTCCGGCTCTACGCCCGCCGCGCGCAGCTTGGCGATGGCACTTCTGGTCGACTCGGCCATGCTTGCGTGCCGCCAAACACGTGCGGCAACTCCCACCACAGCAGCTTCTTCGGCGTCCAGGTCGATCGCGGGTAAGGCGAACTCAGAGGAGAGAATGCGATATCCCGGCTCGTCGTCGAAAAGCGGGTCGAAGCTGCCTACCTCAATCGGCACGCCTAGGGACCGCAGCTCGTCCTTGTCACGCTCGAAAGTGCGCTCGAACGCGGCGTCGCTGAGGTTGTGGTAACCCTCCACCGCCTCGCGAATCCGGCTCTTGGGAAGATAGCGGCCCGATACCAGTAAGCAGATGGTGAGGTTGAGAATTCTCTCGGTTTTGCGGGGTGCCATTGCGTGCGATCACTTTCTCACCGGAGCCTCGATGAGCACGCTACCAGCAGATGTTTGACATGCCGGCCAGCTTCGCGGGTGCTTCTGGGGATGATTTCTCGAGGTCTTCGATGAGCGCCGGTGCGGGTCGTTATGCGCCAAGCCCGACCGGGGAGTTGCACCTAGGGAATCTCCGCACGGCCTTGCTCGGCTGGCTCTTCGCGCGATCGACGGGTCGCCGGTTCCTGCTGCGGATCGAGGACCTGGACACGACTCGGGTTCGGCCCGGAATGGCAGAACAGCAGCGGGCTGACCTAGCCGCCTTGGGCATCACGTTCGACGGGGAACATGTAGTGCAGTCACAGCGCCTGGCTGCATACCAGGAGGCGCTGGTCAAGCTGGCCGACCGGACGTACCAATGCTTCTGCAGCCGACGTGAGATTGCGGAGGCAGCATCGGCACCGCACGGCAGCGTGGCCCGCTATCCCGGCACCTGCCGAAATCTGTCTGAGGCCG
>JAJTCL010000310.1 GCA_021323255.1 Propionibacteriaceae bacterium
GCCTCACCGAAAGGCTCAACAAATCCAACCGGCCCGCAGACCACGGGCGGACCAAGCACGCCCCCTGCCCTGGCTTGACACGAGCCACCGCCAACTAGGAGTAGGAATGAGCACAACGACTACAGAAACTCGTTCGCTGGGGGTGGGCGGGCGTCAACTCGCGGCCGTTGGCGTCGGCACGTGGGCCCTCGGCGGTCCGTTCACCTTCGACGGACGCGACGCCGGGTGGGGCGAGGTCGATGACGCGGAGAGCATCCGTGCACTGCACGCGGCGATCCACGCCGGAGTCACGCTGATCGATTCGGCGCCGGCGTACGGCACCGGACACTCCGAGCGAGTCGTCGGGCAGGCATTGGCCGCGCTCCCGGCTACGGTACGGGAGTCGGTCGCCGTGGCCACGAAGTTCGGCCTCCGCATCGATGAGGGTCGGCGTACCGGCGGCGGCAACGATGTCCGCCCGGAGGCCATTCGGGCCGAGTGCGAGGCTAGCCTGCGCCGGCTCGGGCTGGACACTGTGGATCTTTACCAACTGCACGGCGGTGCCGAGACCGTGGCCGCAGCCGAGGACGTGGTGGCAACCTGTGAGGAACTGCTGGCCGAAGGCAAGATCAGGTCCTTCGGCACCGCTCAGGACGACGCCGAAACGTTGGCTGTCTTCGCCGGATCAGACGGCTGCGTGGCGGTACAGACTCAGGTGAACGTCTTCGGCTGGACTGCAGCCACGCTGGACGCCGCACGCGCCCACGGATTGGCTGTGCTGGCCCGGTCGCCACTGGCCATGGGCATGCTGTCCGGGAAGTACCACAGTGCCAACCGCCCGCAGGCCGGAGACGTCCGACTGGATACGCCCTACTGGGACTACTTCGACGCCGATACAATGCCGGGCTGGTTGCAACGCTTGGACACAGTACGGGAGCTGTTGACCGTCGGCGGTCGGACTCTGGTGCAGGGAGCACTCGGCTACCTGTTGGCCCTCGACCCGTCGATCATTCCCTTGCCAGGGATCCGCACTGAACAGCAGGCGCGAGAGAACGCCTCGGTATTGAGTCTCGGGCCATTGCCGCAGGCGGAAACCGCGGAGATAACTGCACTCCTCGCCGACTCTCCGGAGCGCCGCTGACATGCGCTTGAACCCGTCTGAGAAGAGCACGATTGCATGCTCGTCCGTCCGTCATAGCTAGGGTCAGTAATCGTGCGCATCGTGATGATCGGCGGCAGCGGACACGTCGGCAGTTTCCTTGTTCCCCGATTGGTTCGCGCCGGGCACGAGGTGGTCAACCTAACCCGCGGCGTTCGCGCTCCCTACGTCGAGGACAAAACGTGGGCGGAAGTTGAGCAGATCCAGGTGGACCGGGCGGCAGAGGACGCGGTCGGGACGTTCGGAAAGCGGGTCGCCGCGCTCGAGGCCGAGGTAGTGGTCGACATGATCTGCTTCACGCCCGACGCGGCGGGCGCCCTGGTTGGGGCACTGCGCGGACATAGCGGACACCTGATCCACTGCGGGACCATTTGGCGGTATGGGGCCAGCGTCAAGCAGCCGATGCGAGAGGACGACACCTCGCCACCATTCGGCAAGTACGGCACCCAGAAGGCCGCCATCGCTGAGTTCTTGGCCGCCGAGACACAATCCGGCGGCCTGGTTACTACGGTGCTCCAGCCCGGCCACATCAGCGGCCCCGGCTGGACACCGATCGGGCCGCTGGGAAATCTCGACCCGGACGTCTGGTACGCCCTCTCGGCCGGCCAGGAGATTGCCGTCCCAGGACTCGGCGCCGAACTTATGCACCACGTCCACGCAGACGACGTAGCGCAGGCATTCCAGCTCGCGATCGACCAGCGCGACGCAGCAACTGGGGAGTCGTTCAATGTGGTGGCACCATCAGCGCTGACCGCCCGAGGTTTCCTGGCGATCGCCGCAAGCTGGTTCGGGCAGACGGCCCGGACCCGCTCGGTGAGCTGGACCGAGTTCCGATCCAGCACGACTGCGGAATTCGCCGACTCCAGCTGGGAACACCTTTCGCGCAGCCAGTACGCCTCGATCGAGAAGGCGCGTACGCTGCTGGGCTACGCCCCGGCCTTCGAACCGGAGGCTGCCGTCCTGGAAGGCATCCGCTGGCTAATCGATCATGAGCGGCTCAATGTCGCAAACCGTCTCATCGTCTAGCGACATAAGGCACCCGGCCTGGAATTGATCAAGGGGCCACCCACTTGGTGAAGTCTCAGATGATCTTGGCTGTCCCGATCCTCGTCGGCGTCCCATCCTCCCAGCTTGTCCGATAGATGTACTGCTGTCGGGTCACCCCGATCCACCCTTCATGCTGATGCTCGGAAACCACGCGCTGGCGAGCTTCGCGGCCAGCTCGATGCGCTTCGCGCCGAGACCGATGCTTGCGAGAAGACGAGTCTGAGCACCGCCTTCTATCTGACTGAGCGAGAGGACATGCTTGGCAGATGAGCTCCGCCGAGATTCACCGCGAGCCCTTCATCCACCTCGTCGATCTCGCGCACGACCGAGCCCTCATCGCGTGGGGGGCGTTCTACTTCGAACGTACCGAGCGCAGCCGTTGGGAGATCGTGGACGACGAGCAGCTCTCAGCCAAGGTGGGCCGCCGCACGTGCATCGGGGCGACGGCTGAGCCGTTCGGCCATGCAACCGTCCAGGTCCTCACCCCAGACGGAAAGATCGCGGCCGAGACTTCCACCGAGGAGCGCGCGTGGGTGTGGGCGGAGGGTCTCGAGCCTGAGACTGACTACCGCTACCGCGTCGAGGTCGACGGTGAGGAGTGGGCCGCGGGGGAATTGTGGGACTGGGTCGCCAGTGAGCGTGGCGGCTACGATCTCGCCCCCGCCGGGCGGCGCTACGACCTGCGATTCCGCACCTGGCCGAACCCCGACAACCCCACGCCGCCGGTCCGCTTCGTGGCCATGGGCGACTACGGAGTTGGGATGCGGGCGGACGCGGAGTCCAGCCGCCGCCAGCGGCGCATCGCCGACGTGCTGGAACGGCTTGTCGCAGATCACGACGTCCGCTTTGTCCTCTCACTCGGCGACAACATCTACCAGGGTGAGCAGGGACGCGTGGATCAAGAGGGCGGGGGAGAGGACGACGACTGGTACTCCAGCTTCTTCCAGCCGTACCGCCTCGCCATCGCTCGCGTGCCGATCTTCCCGGCCATCGGCAACCACGACAGCGCCGACACCGAGGGCAGTGACGATCGTGCCGAGATGGAGGACAACTTCCACATCCAGGAACGCTTCCACCACGGCCTCGAGACGGCGTCCGTCATGCCCGGACTGTTCTACCGACTGCGGTACGGCGCCGACCTGGAGCTCGCTTGCCTCGACACCTCGCTCGACAGTGAGCATAAGGAGATCCACCGCTACTTCCAGGCGCCAAAACACCAGGAGTGGCTGCGCTCAACTTTCGGTCGGCGTGCGGATCGCTGGCTGATCCCGTACTCCCACCATCCCGTCTATACGGCGGGACCGAACCACCAGAACGATGAGGAAATGCGGGACGCACTCGAGCCGTTCTTCGACGCCGCCGACGTGCGCCTTGTCCTCGCCGGTCATGAACACAACTTCCAGGTCAGCGAGGTCGGCGGTCGGACTTATGTCGTCTCCGGTGCGGCAGGCCAGCTCGACGAGAAGGTACCGGGGGGCTTCACCGACGCCTACACAACAGCCTGGGGTGCTCAGGCCCATCTCCTGCTCATTGATATCGATGGATCTCAGGCAACGGTCACGCCGATAGGGGGTCTTCTTGACGACGGACGCATCCACCTGATGACCGCACTCACGCCACGCAATGAGCTTGTCGAGCCACCCCTGAGGGTGCGGCTCGATTGAGCGGAGTCAGCA
>JAJTCL010000311.1 GCA_021323255.1 Propionibacteriaceae bacterium
GCCGTCACAGAGTACTGAATGGCGATCACCTTGGCATCCTGAGAGAAGACGTACTTTGTCACCCA
The DNA here is from genome assembly GCA_021323255.1 of Propionibacteriaceae bacterium. Classification (GTDB taxonomy): domain Bacteria; phylum Actinomycetota; class Actinomycetes; order Propionibacteriales; family Propionibacteriaceae; genus Microlunatus. The sequence continues at coordinate 66 of JAJTCL010000311.1, forward strand.
GCTGTGCGGATGCGAAAGCTCTACGTCCTCGACCTCGGCTGGTGGGATGACGCCGGCTGTGCCGACGGTGAACTCGGACATTAAGATGCCTCCTCAGCTCATCCCCGATGAGGCCGCCGCCCCTGCGCATCATCGTGCGGGGCATTGCCTCGCGGACGCCACCTCCGGCCGCTTCAGGGCCGGATCCGCGCTGTCTTCTGTGCCGCTTCCCGGGTGCGGGCCGACAGTTGCGCAAACGATTGCTGCTGCTGTAGCCACTCCTGATAGTCACCTTCGGTGTCGACGATGACCGTGCCGCGCATCTGCGAATGACCGGTGCCGCACAGTTCAGCGCACAGAATCTCGAAGGTGCCCGTTCTCGTTGGTGTGAACCAGAAGTAGGTAACGAGACCCGGGACCAGATCCATCTTCGCCCGGAACTCGGGCACATAGAAGTCGTGTAGAACGTCGATCGAGCGGAGCAGGACCTTGACTGGCGTCCCGACCGGGAGGTGGAGCTCGCCGCCCTCAATGACGATGTCGTCCTGCCCGGCAGAATCTTCTGGATTCAGGCCCAAGGCATTCTCAGCGGCGACATTGCGGACATCAGATGTGCCCAGCCGGCCGTCGGCGCCCGGGAGGCGGAAGTTCCACAGCCACTGCTGCCCCACCACTTCGATTTCCGCCGCCCCTTCCGGGACAGTGACGAACCGGTGCCACACGAACAGCCCCGGCGTCAGCATGGCTGCGACGGCCACCGCGGTGGCGACCGTGAGCCACCACTCCAGCCGCTTGCTCTCGGGCTCGTAGGTCGCACGCCGTCCCTCCTGGTGCCGGAAGCGGAGCACGCAGTAGCCCATGAACAAGACCACGGCGATGAACACGACGCCGGTGATCCAGAAGGTGAGATTGATCGTGTAGTCTATATAGCTCCAGTTTGAGGCAATCGGTGTCCACCACCACGGGCTCAGAACGTGAAATAGTACCGAGCCAAATGCTACCAAGACCAGGATGAAAGCTACGGCCATTAGCTATCTCCCTAAGATAACTGGATTGCAGTCTGTATTGTGACTCAGGAAGGTCAGAATAACATTGCACATGGATGGCAGGTAAAGAATGTGGAGCATGTCTAGTACAATTGGTGTAACGAATATACAGATAATATCGTGGAAATTGATTTTACTCAGAGGTATGCTAAAATCAGTAACATAGTCAAGGCCCTTGAAGATATCAGTCATGCGAGCTCTGCGCATTGTTGGAATTACATGCGCTGCTTGGTCGCCGACAACCTCGTGTTGGTGCCCATGGATCTCCCTCCGGAACGGGCGCGTCGAGGCGGATGAGGTCTAGTGAGCGCTGCCGCCGTAGCGATCAGCGGCATGCACCGCTCGGCAACCGTTCCCCGGACAGTTCAGCTAATCGAACTTCGCAGCTGAAGGGCCCCTGGGACGGACTCAGTTCACTGCAAACATGCTGCTCCTCTACTGCTTCTTAGTCAAGGCAAACCGCTCTCGGGAGCAGTTTCCAACCGCGATCGCTGCCAGCTCCACGTATCAGGAGTGTTGCTGGGTTGGGTCGATGCAGGCCTGCCTCGCCCCCAAGTCGAGGGGCGTTGAAGAGAGAGGCCTTGATTGCGGCACAGTTTTCGGCCCTGAGCCGCTCACCCATGAGCAGCCGGAATTGGCCTCGACGTAGCAGGTCTAGGTAAAGCTGACCTAACTCCAGCGAGGCTCTGGCGTAGATTGCAGCGTCGGCGTACCCAGCCGTAGCCAAGCGCGCGCTAAGCGCCGCCGTTCGTGCGACATGGTCCTCAACCAGCTGGATGGCGAAATCGAGGCTGTCGAAGCTCTGCCGACGATACCACGTCGCGGGTCGACATACACTGAACATTGCGATCGGCCAGCAAAGTTAAATTTTGCTTGTACCACAATCTCGGCCCCGAGTCGCCTATGCTTCTCGCCGCAGCGCCCGCCGACCGCTTACTGACTCGGTGTCTCAACGGAGTGACTACGCTGGGCGGTTCTGCTAGGCGGGGCCGATGCAGGAACGTGACGGTCGATTGATCCCGGACGCGGCGCTGGAAGTGCAGCGCGAGCGCGCGGTAGCGATGCACGAGGCCCGCAACGCCCAGCTGGCGATCGCCCGAGCTCTGGGTGTGCACAAGAACACGGTCTGCCGTTGGCTCAAGGGCTGGCGGGTTGCCGGCGTAGCGGCCCTCAAGGCCAAGAGCGCGGCCGCCGTCATGCGGCCAAGCGGCTGCTGGATGCCAGCCAAGCCAGCGAGGTTCAACGGCTGATGACCGGGTATTGCCCGGACCAGCTCGACCCGCCGTTCGCGCTCTGGGGCCGCAAGGCGGTGCGCGCGCTGGTCCGGGCCCGCTTCGGCGGGTGGCTGGCGCTACGCACGGTGAGCGACTACCTGCGCCGCTGGGGCTTGACCCCACAACTCCCCCCAATCGGCATCTAACCGCTTGTACAGGCTCATTCCTGAAGGAACGGAGCGTCTCGATCTAGGCTCGGGTAAGCTCGTGAATGTGCACGTCCTCGCCGGAATGGCGCTGCAGGATCGCGAGCGCTTTCTGCTCCTGCTCAGGGTTGCAGAGCTCGACCCATAGGAGCAAGCCGCCCCGGTGCAGCTGCTCCTTGACTTGGCGCACTCGGTACTTGCCCAGGGCACGAACAAGCAGCGCGCCGACGCCGCCGCTGAGGCTCCCGGCGGCTACCGCGGCCGCGATAATTACAGCCAGTGTGCCGCCGGTTGCTACAGCCGCACCGACTGCCGCGAAGCTGCCGATCAGCGCCAGTCCTGAGATCAGACTGGCCGCGCCCTCGGCTCGCTCGTGGCGGTCGGCGTAGTTCCCCGCCGGTAGGTCGGGCTCATCCTCAAGCTCACGCACGTTGCCGATCATGTGCCCGAGCTTAGCTTCTACCGTGCGACAGCTCGCGAGTAGGTGGACCTGATTCCGGTCGAAGCCAGCTAGATACAGATCTTCGATGGCATCCTCGAGTTGGTCTTGGTCGGTGAACACACTGACCACCTCGCGGGCCAATTTGTCGACCGCACTTTGGTTGTCCGGTCGATCAGCACAGGCCATGGTACCTCCGTCCGCGGAACTTGCGCGGAAAGTCTCCACTCCTTCAGAGATGGGCTCATCGGGCATCCGAGTACGATGTCAGTAACAAGGTCTAGCAGCGCGGCATATTAGCACAGACCGACTTCGCTGATCTAGCTAGAAGCTCGGCCAGTAGGTGCTGGTCGAGAACGTTCTAGGGGTCGGGAGCACCATCGCCGAACACCGATACTGATGGTGAATTCGGCGGGCGGTATGCGGCAGCCGCGAATGCTGACTTGAAGGTGGCGAAGCGGGAGCAGCGGGTCGGGGTAGCGGCCAAGCCGGCCCACCACGCCGCGAGGCGGATATGGTTGAGAGCGGCTGCGGTAACGATGTGTTGCAGATGACGAATAGGTGCACTGGCGAGGCGTTTTATGATAAGAAGAAACCCCTCATGGGCGGCTTAGTCGAGCGAAGAGCCATGCTCGAGCTGGTCGAGATCGCCGTGCTGATTCCTGCACTGTTTGCCGTGATTGCGGTGGTCGGCGGCGGGATCGTGCGACTTTATCTGATTGCCAAGCGAAACAAAGCTTGGCGTACCGAGCACCACAGTCACAAAAGGTGAGGGCCACCTCGCGAGGGCTTGGCGGGACTGTGATACACCGATCAGCGGGACAGGCGCACTGACTCAATTCCCGTCCGGCTCACGCGACGGACGGACTCCGGGCGGCCGATTTCGAGTATGCGGTTCAGGGGACGAACG
>JAJTCL010000312.1 GCA_021323255.1 Propionibacteriaceae bacterium
AGAGATGTTCCGGCAGAGCGAAGGTCTTCGCAGGCCTCGACTACGCGCTTGGCCATGCCGCCCTCTGCCGCCTTCCCCCACGCCCGCGGGTCATACGCCCTCTTGTTCCCGACCTCACCATCGACCTTCAGCACACCGTCGTAGTTGCTGAACATGTGCCCGGCAACCGGACGGGTAAACGCGTATTGGGTGTCAGTGTCGATGTTCATCTTGACGACGCCGTAATCCAGCGCTGCCCGGATCTCCGCCAGCGTTGAGCCCGATCCGCCGTGGAAGACCAAGTCGAAGGGCCGCTCCTTGCCGATCTTGGCGCCGACTTCCTCCTGGATGTCCTTGAGCACCTCGGGACGCAGCTTGACCGCACCCGGCTTGTAGACACCGTGCACGTTGCCGAAGGTGAGTGCGGTGATGTAGCGGCCCTTGTCGCCGGTACCGAGCACCTCGACGGTCCGCAGCCCGTCCTCGACGGTGGTGTAGAGCTTCTCGTTGATCTCTGCGCTGACACCGTCCTCCTCGCCACCGACGACGCCGACCTCGATCTCCAAGATCACGTTCGCCGCTGAGGTCTGCTCCAGCAGCTCCCCGGCGATCGACAGGTTCTCCTCAAGCGGCACCGCGGAGCCGTCCCACATGTGCGACTGGAAGATCGGCAAGCCGCCCGCCTTCACCCGCTCGACAGACAAGCCGAGCAGCGGCCGCACGAAACCGTCCAGCTTCTCCTTCGGACAGTGGTCGGTGTGCAGCGCGATGTTGATCGGATAGTTCTTCGCAACCTCGTTCGCGTAGGCCGCCAGCGCCACTGCGCCGGCGACCTGATTCTTGATCGTTGGGCCGGACAGGTACTCCGCGCCGCCGGTGGAGACCTGGATGATGCCGTCCGATCCGGCTTCGGTGAAGCCCTGGAGGGCAGCATTCAATGTCTGCGATGAGCTGATGTTGATGGCTGGGTAGGCAAAAGATCGCTCTTTGGCCGCGTCCAGCATCGCGGCATAAACCTCAGGGGTGGCGATGGGCATGCTCGAGGAGTTCCTTTCCTACCTGCTGAATTGTCCTTGCGTTCGTGGTCATGCCTATGTGACTGCACAGTCTGTCAAAGAACGCGCAGCCGTGGTAACTCCAGCACTCTGTCTCAGCTTTCCAGCGCCGACAAGTCGACTCCGTGGCGACCGGCAGAGAAGGCCCGAACTGTGCTGTCCAGGGTGGCTGGAAACACGGTGACCTGATCCAGCGGCACATCAGCGCGCCGACCGTCAGCTGTGGTGAGCCGAAGCCGTGGCTTGCGGCCGACGCCTCCCTTGATCGTGTCGATGACGGCGACCTCCGGCCATGATGCGCTCAGCCCGGCGACCTGGATGCCCGGTGGACCGATGCGAATGGCTGTGCCACTTCCGACGCTCCCGATTGCTCGTTTCGCCATCAGATACAGCGCAACGCTCACGCCGAGCAGTGTCAGGGAGATGCCGAGCACCAGGGCGAACAGGCCGACAAAGACTGCGTCTTGCAGGTCGTCCCGGCGCCACAGATAGATCAACAACAGCACTGCTGCGGTGATCACAAGACTCACCAGGCGCGTCCGCACCAACCGGCGTCGCCGCGCCACCTTCTCGGTGAGCGGACCTGGATCGTAGGGAACGATCAGCTCCGAAATCGGACCAGTGCTCATGTCATCATCGGCTAGTTCTCTCGAGCACCGCGCGGCGTAATGGCCATATGGATCCGATAGCGGTCCGCGCGATACCAGGAGGTCGACATCTCGATTGCTCGCTCACCCGCGTACGTAATGCGCTCCTGCACCAGGAGTGGTGCACGTTTGGCGATTCCCAGGATCCGTGCCTGATGAGCATTGGCCGACTCGGCCCGCACTGTTTGTTCACCGCTGCTCACCACCACGCCATATTCGCTCGCAAACACGTCATACAGTGATCCGAGTTCTCGTTGCAGCAATCCCGGAAACAGCACCGACGGGTAGTGACCCACCTCGTACGCCATAGGTGTGCCATCAGCTGTCCGAAGCCTCTCCACCCGTACCACCGATTGGCCGGGACGGATCCGCAGCGCGTAGCACACCTCATCGTCGGCCGGCTGCTCGGTCGCGGACAGAACGACAGTTGCCGGGACAAGTCCGCGATCGCGCATCTCACGCGAGAACGATGTCAGATGCAACCGGGAATCCACTTGCGGGCCGGTGAGGTAGGTCCCTTTGCCATGTATTCGTTCCAGAACACCGGCCGCAACCAGATCCGCAATCGCCTGGCGTACGGTGACCCGGCTGACGCCGAGGCGTATCACCAACGCCCGCTCAGACGGAATAGCGGCGCCCGGGTTCAGCTCAGTCTCGATCAGGTGCTCGAGGATGCCGCGGACCTGCGCGCGTTTGGTGGTTGCTGAAGCGGGTTGGCGATCAAGTCGGAGCGTCCCGAGTTCAACCCGGCCATGGTTGTACTGCAATGCGTCCTCACCGCCCCGATTCGATCCGGCTGCCAAGCCGTTTTCGAGCTGCGAATGCCAGTATGCGGAGCCCTCCCGTAGGCGACAACCCGGGACAGCTACTCATTACCTGCCTGCATCTCACGTGAGCCGGCCCAGCGGAGGGCCCAGTGGTACATGGCGATTGCGGCGGCCGCTCCCGCGTTGATCGATCGCGTGGAGCCGTACTGAGTGATCGCGACCAGTTGCTCGCAGACGGCGAGGAGCTCATCGGTCAATCCAGGACCTTCCGAGCCGAACACCAGGCAGGTCCGTTGCGGAAGCTGGTAAGACTCCAGCGGTACGGCGCCTTGGAGGTTATCCACTCCGATGACGACATAGCCATCAGCCGCGAGCCGGTCGGCGAAGTCAGCGACCGACGCATGGTGTTCGACATGGAGATAACGGTCGGTGACCATCGCTCCGCGCCGATTCCAGCGCCGACGACCGATGATGTGCACGCCTGCGACGTTGAAGGCGTTGGCGGTCCGCACGATGGAGCCGATGTTGAAATCGTGCTCCCAGTTCTGAATCGCGATGTGCAGCGGCTGTCTCGTGGTGTCCAGATCTGCAACGATGGCGGACACCGTCCAGTAGCGATAACGGTCGATCACATTGCGGTGGTCGCCTTGCTCCAGCAGTTCCGGGTCAAGCCTCGGGTCATCGGGCCACGGCTTCGGATGCGGCCCCACGCCAGGTGCTCCAGCCGCCGCCGTCATCTGCTCCTCGCTTAGGGCGCGTCGGCGATCGCTCATCGGATAGGTCGCGCCCCACGGGGGTTCAAGGGGGTCGTCCCCCTTGGTTGTTTTAGGAAACTCACAGTCTGCGACGGTACCGTTTCCCGACGTGACCCCTCTCGAGGCCGCAGTGCAGGCGCCGATGCTGCTCCCGTCGTGGATGGACCCGGAGTATCTGATCAGCTTTTTTGGGCCGTATGCGCTCTGGGGTGTGGCATTCATCATCTTTGCCGAGTGTGGTCTGTTCGCGCTGCTCCCTGGTGACTCGCTGCTGTTCACTGTCGGGCTCCTCACGGCGACCGGGGTAATCCCGTACAACCTGGGGTTCGTCTGCGTGGTGCTGACCATCGCCGCGGTGCTGGGTAACATGAGCGGCTATGCCATCGGTCGCAAGATCGGGCCACCGCTTTTCAGAGAGCGTCCCGGGCTGGCGGGCAGGATCTTCAAACAGTCTTACGTGGAGAGGACCCACCTCTTCTTCGAGCGTTATGGCAACCGGGCCCTCATCCTGGCGCGCTTCGTGCCGATCGTCCGCACCTTCGTCACGCTGGTGGCCGGCGTCGGCAAGATGGATTTCCGGCACTTCATCACCTACACCGCCATTGGCGGTGTGATCTGGGCCTGCGGGCTGACCATCGCCGGTTACTTCCTCGGC
>JAJTCL010000313.1 GCA_021323255.1 Propionibacteriaceae bacterium
TGCCTGTGGCTGGCCCGTGGGGTCGACGTGGTCACCGTCCAGGCCTGGATGGGGCATGCGTCGGTGGCGACGACGAACCTCTACTTGCACCACCTGGGTACCTCGGCCGACAAGGCCGGACTGGAGCGTCTGAACCGTCCGGGGCACACGGGGGGCACAAATCAGGCGGACGAGTCGGAATCACATGATGGTGAGTCGTAGGGGCTGGGTGCGTCGCCCCTGGTCAGATGACACTTACAGTCGGTGGAGCTAAGGGGACTCGAACCCCTGACCTTCTCGTTGCGAACGAGACGCGCTACCGGCTGCGCCATAGCCCCGCGGATCGGGGTAGGCCGATCAGCATCGGCCGCCGAGGAGGTGGATCCGGAGTCCTGCGCGTCCGCGGTGACCGGTCCATCATGACGTGCCGAAGACGACATTTCCGGGCCCGACAGGTCGATCGTGCGAACCGTCCGGGGCGCCAGTGGTTTGGAAACGTAGGTCGGCATGGTGATCGGAATGGGGTCCCACAGCGTGCCAGGTCTTGTTGCCAAATCCGCGGTCTTCGCACTCCCGTGAGCCTCGTCTCCGCCACTCGCGGCGAAGTCCTTCAGGCTGAGGAAAATGGTCGATTCGGTATTGCCATGGCGAATCTCGCGATAGCGAGCATCGAGCCCTCTCCGCATGATGCGTACGCTGATCCGCGCCACCACGAGGAAGATCATCAGCAGTCCGCCCGGGATGGCAATACTCCACCACTGGATCAGATGCACAGCACACAAGGCAACCACGACGCTCAACGCCGCCATCATCGCAAGCAGCACACGACGCCGACGCGTTGCGGCTAGCCGTTCCAACCGGCGAAGATCATTAACCGCTGCCCGCCGGGTCTGCGGTGTGGACACGTCGAAGGATTCGATCTCTTCGAGGTCTTGATCAAGAAGCGGAGCGGTGCCATAACGGACGATGCGCATCGAGTCAGAGAAGCGATCCGCTGGATCGGAATCGTCCATCAGGTCCTCGTCGGCGTCGCGACCGCGTACAAAATGGGGGACAAGATAGGCCAGCCACGCAATCGCAATGGCAGCAAAAATTACGCCGCTCGTTCCCACACCCAGACGGTACGGGCCCAGCCGGGCTCCTCAGGTGATCTTGAGCGGTGTGTCGCAAGAAACGAATGTTACTGATGTTGCAACCTACCCGCGACGACCTATCCACAAACGGAATGGCGTCAAAACGGATCATGCTCACCGATGATCTTGTTCGATCACCGCTGGCGAAGGTTCTCCCATCGCTGCAAGAGCCCCTCCGGAACCTCCTCGGCGTTGAGTGCGAAGACTAAGTGATCGCGCCAGTCGCCGTCGATGTGCAGATAGCGCGGGCGCAGCCCTTCCGGGCGGAAACCCAGCTTGGCCACCACCCGAAGGCTCTTCGTGTTCTCGGGCCTGATCGCGATCTCGATTCGGTGCAGTGACATGACCTTGAAGCAATAGTCCACGGCTAGCGCAACAGCCGTCGGGATGATCCCGCGTCCTGCGAGTCGCTGGTCGATCCAATAACCAATCTGGCCCCAGGACGCGGAGCCGCCAACGATTCCACTGACGGTCAGCTGGCCCGCCAGGCGCGGTTTGGAGCGGTTCGACTCCTCTTCGTAGTAGACCAGCCACGGCAGCATCCGCCCCTCCCGGGCCTGCCGACTTACCGAACGGACCAGTCCGGCGTACGTCGATGGCCCGATCTGGGAGCCCGGAGGAAGGGTTGCCTCCCAAGGTCGCAACCAACTGGCATTCTCGCGGCGAACGCGCTCCCAGGCTGCCCGATCCCGATGGCGCAACGGCGCAAGGATGACAGGGCCGTGCCGCAGCGTAACCGGCCAGTGGTGACGGCCGCCGCCGAGCCCGGTCATGCCCTGCGACGGCTGCTCCCGGCTGGCCATCTCAGTGGTCTCCACCTCGCAGCTGGCTGACCGCGTGTCTCAGCACCGGTGCGAGCACCGCCATCCCGTCCCGCGCACCACCGCTCGACCCAGGCAGATTCACGATCAGGGTACGTTCCGCTACGCCAGCGACGCCGCGGCTCAGCGCCGCTGTCGGCACGCCATGATCAGCCCCATACCGAGCGATCGCCGCCGCGAGCTGTGGCACTTCCCGCTCGACCACGCCTCTGGTCTGCTCCGGTGTGTGGTCAGCAGGACTCAGCCCGGTACCCCCGGTGGTGATCACCACCGCATGCCCGGCCGCAACAGCATCGCGCAGCGTAGCGCCGACCGCTTCTCCGTCCGGCACCACCACTGGCCCTGCCACTTCAAACCCAAGATCATGAAGAGCTGACGCGATGATCGGCCCGGACTTGTCGGGGTAGACGCCCGCAGCCGCCCGGGTCGAGATAGTGATCACCAGCGCTGTCTCGATCATGAATCGACCTCGCGAGACCAATCGCCACGACGCCCCCCTGACTTGGTCAGCACGCGTACGTCGCTGATCACCGCGGCACGATCGATGGCTTTGATCATGTCGATCACTGCCAGCCCGGCAACAGCAACCGCGGTCAACGCCTCCATCTCCACGCCAGTCCGATCCGTTGTCTTGACCGTCGCTGTGATCTCGACGCCCTCGTCGATCACCTCCGCTGCGACATCGACCCCACTGATGAAAAGAGGGTGACACAGGGGGATGAGATCAGGGGTCTTCTTTGCCGCTTGAATGCCCGCGATCCTGGCCACGGCCAGTGCATCGCCTTTCGGCACCGTCCCGTCTCGAAGCGCTGCAACACACTCACTGCTGAGCAACACCCGCCCAGCGGCTGTTGCCGACCGCGCAGTCACGGCCTTGTCGGAAACGTCAACCATCCTGGCGTCACCTCCTGCGCCGAGATGCGGAAAACGATTCTCGCTCACGGCTACCCCTGGGTCATCCCGGTGACTCGTCAAGCAGCCACACGTCGACCTCGAGCCCGGCAGCCACGAACTCGACGTCTTCAGGCAAGATCACTAGCGCATTGCAACGGGCAAGGTCGGCCAGCAGATGCGAGCCGTGTCCACCCGCGAGTTCAACCAGCCGGCTTCCCGAGCGATCCATGGTGACGATGCCCCGGGCTAGCTGCAGGCGACCAGAAATGGACTTGATATCGTGCGCCGCTTGACACTTCACGACGGACCGCACGTACGGGCGCGCACCCATGAGCTTGCGGATCACTGGACGCACGAAGGCTTCGAAGGAGACGAAGGCACTCACCGGGTTGCCAGGGAGCATGATCATTGGGACTCGGTCATAGCCGATCAATCCGAAGCCTTGCGGTTTGCCCGGTTGCATGGCGACCTGGGTGAAGTCACACGGACCCATCTCAGGCATCACCGCCTTCACGATGTCGAAGTCGCCCTGACTCACTCCGCCTGTTGTCAAGATCAGGTCGGCACGTAGTAATTGATCAGCGATCAGCCGCTTGAGCACGTCGCGATCGTCACTCACTTGTCCGACTCGGAAGACCTGGGCACCGGTGGCTTTGACAGCAGCGGCCAGCAGGTAGGAGTTCGAATCGAAGATCTGCTGCTCATTGCTGAGCGTGAGGCCTGGCTCGACGAGTTCCGATCCTGTGGAAATCGCCACCACGCGTGGCCGCGGTCGGACCATCACCTTGTCCAGACCGATGCCCGCCAGCACCCCAATATCGCGCGGGCCGAGATGATCGCCCAGCCGCAACAGTCGCGTCCCAGCCTTGATGTCCTCGCCAATCCGACGGATGTGCTGGCCGACGACACTGGGCGCGAAGACCTTGACGTCGGTCTCGCCACGATCGGTGTTCTCATACGGAACGATGGTGTCCGCATCGAGGGGCACCGGAGCTCCGGTCATGATCTTCATCGCGGTACCCGGCGATAGCCGATGGGTTGCCGCCTTACCGGCAGCGATCTCACCGACAACGGGCAGGCTGATCGGTGCATCTTGGCTGGCTTCGGCCACATCCCCGGCGCGCACCGCGTAACCGTCCATTGCGGAATTGTCGAATCGCGGCAGGTCGATCGTGGAGACGATGTCTTCGCAGATATTCAGGCCGACCGCGTCGA
>JAJTCL010000314.1 GCA_021323255.1 Propionibacteriaceae bacterium
AGGTCAAGGCGACCCGGCGCAGCCGGATTCTGTCAGGAGTTGCGGTGGTTGCCGCTCTTATCGCTGGAGCCTTGGGCCTGGTGGCACGAGATCGCGCGGCAGACGCGGACAATCAGCGAGCGAATGCTGAAGCAGCGGCTACCCGGGCACAGGAGCTGGGGCTGACCGCCAATTCTCTGTGGCGCGCGGAACAGGCATTGCACGAACCAGACCCGCGAACCGGATTGCTCCTGTCAGTCGAAGCCCTGAACAACGATGACACGCCGGAGGCGAAGCGAGCGCTGCTGCAGAGAGTCGTCGAGGTTCCAGGAGCATCGCGAATCTGGCCTGATCCAGTTGCCACACTCGAAGCGGGCGTTGGTGAGATTCGTGGAGTCGCATTTTCTCACGATGGTGAGCGACTCGTTGCAGGAGACCAGATTGGCAAGGTCACTCTCTGGAGACCTTCAGGTGCCGACTCGACTATAGAGATGTCCGTTGGGGCTGCGGACACGGTCGCGAAAGGGGCGGTGCGCAGCATCACGTTCGCGCCCAATGATCTGTCAATCGCCATCGCGGGGGACGGTGGAGTCCGGCTGCTCGATCCCTCCTCCCTGGCGAATCGAACGACGATCAGCGAGAAAGCCGCCACGAGCGTCGCGTATTTGCCGAAGAGTGACGCGATCGTGTTTGGCAATGCCGATGGAAGTGTCAACCGCTTCAAGCTTGCTTCAACTGAGCTTGTCGAGCTCGAAGCGCCGACTGATGGCGGTGGGATCGCGGTCAACGCCGTTGCGGTTTCTTCTCGGGGCTGGGTTGCCGCTGGCAGGGACGATGGATCAGTGCTGCTGTGGAATGCCGCTGGAGGACGGTTCCTATTGGAGCCGCCTCCAATGCCGGGCGGCACCCCTGCGGGCGGAGCAATGCACCCGGCCTCGATTTCTTGCATCACGTTCGATCGGCTTGGGACACGGCTAGCGGCTGGAGACAGTCAGGGTGCGATTTGGCAATGGGAGCTGGATCTGAGCTCGCAGTCCATCGCCGCTCGTGATCCCTTGAAACACAGTGACGTGGCGTTGATCGATTTGTCTTACGTTGGATCCGGCACAACTATGACCGCCACAGACGAGGGCGGTCACGTGGTGCTCTGGGACATCGAGCGCGAAGAGAAGATCACAGAGGATGCTCTCAATCCTGACACTCGGAGCGTGACGTTCGCGCCGCTAGGGGGCCCGCTTGTGGTCTCCGGAGGCGCGAACGGTGAACTTTACTTGTGGAGTCAGGTCTTGACACTCTTTAGCTCCAAGGAGCCATTCGTACTCGACGCTACTGACTTGGGCGCCGTCGCCTTCAGCCCGGTTGGCGATCAGTTCGCGCTTGGCCGAGGCGATGGCAACGTGCAATTGTGTGACCGAGTGGCGATGCCCACGCCGTGTGAGACAAAAGTCGCAGGCCTTGGGCGCATCAGCAGTTTGGCCGTGTCCAACAACGGGCAACTGCTTGCCTCAGGAGATAGCCGTGGGACAATTGTCGTGCACAATCTCGAAGAAAACCGCGAGGTCCTTTCGCTTTCAGCGGGATCGCACGTGACAAGCCTCGCCTTCAGCGCCGACGACCAACAACTTGTCGTGGGAGCGGAAGTACCGGAAATATTCCCAGCGACGGGCTCGATAGAGGTGTTCGAGCTGAACGCGCTCCAAGACCATGAGCAAAAAATGGCGACTCCCACGGGTGATCTCATTGCCGGTCTTGAGTTTCTGAAAAGCAATTCGCTCGGGATCGTTCATGGCCTCACCATTGATCCCGATGTTCAGCGCATCGCCGTCGCGGGGAGTAATGGCATTGCCTGGAGTACGAGAAATGGCACGCTCGTCAGGCAAGACCGAGCTACGGACCTGAAAACATGGAGCGTAGAGTTCAGCCCGGATGGCAATCAGATCGCCAGCGGAAGCCAAGATGGTCGGATTTATCTCTGGGATACCGAGAACCCGAGCACGCGCCCCAGCGTGCTGGGTCGTCTCAACTCCGCTGTCGTTGCACTCAAGTGGCTCGATCCCGAGACGCTCATAGCAGTTGGCGGTAATGGCCTGGTAATTGAATTCAGTCTGAATCCCCAGACATTGAAGTTGGCAGCCTGCGAGGTTGCAGGGCGGGATTTCGAGTCGGCGGAGGCAAGACGGCTGTTCGACCAGGACGTTTACCAGGCGTGTGCCGCCCCTGCGGCGTAGTCCCCTCTCTCAGTCAGTTTTGCGTACGCTGCGCGGTCTCAGCACGGGGTTCCATTGAGGAGGCAGTCACAGGCCACCCCATTCCCATCGGGATCAAGGTTCATCCAGGGCGATGCTTGATACGTGGCCTGGGCCTCTTCCCAACTCGAGAAGTCCCCGCACTGGAGAGCAACCTGAGCCGGGGCGTTCATGACCAGCGTAATGGTGAGAAAGGCGAAGGTGGCGATCAGTAGAGCGCGGACCATGGTTCTCATGGCATCCTCCCGGTAAAGGCGGGGGCTAACGACGGCGTAGGATGCTGAAACACTCGTCTATGTAAATGTCATGTTAGCAGCTACCGAAGATATGTCAAACCGATCTAAAGGGCACCCTAGAGCGCAGCGTTACCTGAAGTGAGGGTGGGGCGTTCTGACGACGTCGTTCATGCGTCGCCCACAGGGAGGCGGACCGCCGGGTCGCCGACGATCGCGTAACTGCGCGCATCATTGTGCGCCGTCCACATCTCGGCCAGTCCGTAGTCGTCCGGGATCTTGCCAAACTTGAGCTCCTCCAGCTCGCTGCTGAGGGTCGTGGCCAGCTCGGCATAGCGTTCGTTGAAGTACTCGACCGCCGAACCGACCGGGTGGCCTTCCATCAGCCGCTTGAGCGTGCTGGAGAAGACATCGAGCTGACGCCCGGTCTGCTTCCAGAGGAAGGAGTAGCCCCAGGCGCGCTCGACGTGGCCGACGACCGCCAGCGCCCCGCCGTTGGGGTGGCCCAGGAGCCGCTGCGGCAGGGAAGCCACGAACGGGTGCGGGGCAATCGGTTTCGGCTCCGTGAATGCGTGGTGGGCAAAGTCGTCCATCTGGGGCGTGCCGGCCCCATAGCAGGCGAAATGGAAGGCGATCAGGCCCTGGAGGCGCGCATCGGCGCCAAGGTCATCGCCGGCGAAGTAGAAATCCTGGGGGATCTCCCCCTGATGCTGCTTGGGACCCGGCCAGTCCTGGCAGAGCAGCGCGCCCTGGTGCGGCAGTTGCCTGGCATCGCCCGCGGGGAACCCCATGCCATGACTGGCGGTGAAGAGGAACGTCGGGGTGTCTTCGCCACCCAGGACCCGCCGCAGGCCTTCCTTTTTTGCCGCGTCGCCGAGGAGGGTTTGCAATTGCCAACCCGGCTGGTCGGCGGCGACCTTGTCGCTCAGCGGCTGGACCAACTCCGCGGCGCTGAGCGCGGTTGCCTTGTCATCGGGGTTCTGCACGCCAACGAAGGCGGCTCGGCGCGGTGCAGGCGCTTGAGTCTCCGCGGCGATGACGCTCCGAGCGTAGTTCGCGTAGGCGTCGAGATCGTCCGCACCCGTCTCATCGACGAAGTGAATCCGGCCGATGGCATGCTGCACATCGAGGTGATACTGGAAGCGATAGGGAATCGTTTGCGGTCCACTGACCAGGAGCAGGTAGTAGGGCAGCTTGTCCGGATCGACTGGACCGGGACCGGCGCCGTGGCGGGCCAGGAAGTCGTTCTTGGTGTCGTTGGGCCGCACACCCTCAGCGCCGGCCAGCTCCCGGTAGCGATTTTCGGCCTTCGCCGCGGCCTGGGCGCGGCGATGCTCCAACAGCGGAGCGAGCGCCTCGCGTACGGCAGGGTTGGCATCGACGGCAAAGACGATG
>JAJTCL010000315.1 GCA_021323255.1 Propionibacteriaceae bacterium
GTCCGCCCTCGCGTAATCATCTTGTTGTGGGTCGCGGTGGCGGCCGTCTGCGCACTTGCGACGGTGGGCGGGTATGTGGTGGCCTCGGTGACAGCGGAGCGATTCGAGGGAGTCGTCGATGGTTTCGCTGCTGGAGCGTTGTTGGTCATGCTGGTCGGGTCAATGATCCCCGAAGCGACTGCCAAGGCCGGCGAGAAAACCGGACTCGCGGCTGTGCTGGGATTCGCCGTAGCCGCTGGCCTGTCCGCAGTTTCCTGACGCGGCTTGGCATATTTTTACGAGACCCGCTAAAGGCGGCCGAGGCACCAGCAGCGCGGGCTGCGGTGGAACCTTGGGCATCGAGCGGATGGCTCAGCCCGCTCGGCTGAACCCATCCTGATTATTGAGGAACGCGACTACATCGGCCACGAACTTGGGTGAGGTAACAAGGCTGTGGCCCAGCTCGGGGTACATGATCAGCCGCCCGTGGGGCATCCGGTACGCGGTCTCAGCGACCATCTCCAAGGGCCAGAAGCGATCCTTCGCGCCGTAGATCACCAGTGTCTCGGTTTGGAGTCCTGGCAGGCGGCTGCGGACATCGAAGCCATCCGCAGCTTTGATCATGGCGATGGTGTCCGTGGAATTCCCGACGGTGATCCAGCGGGACGCCAGCCGTAACGGGGGCTTCAGGGCTGCTCTCAGCCAGCGGCGATGCACCATCCCGTCAACGAGTTCCTCGGCGGCGAACCGGCCCGTCGTCTCCAAGCTCCGCAACATATTGAGCTGTGCGCGGCGAGCGACCGGACCGAGCGTGTAGGCCGCGCTGGATGCTACCGCTCGCCGAACGACGTATGGATGGTCCGCGATCAGCTGCATCACAATCGACCCGCCGGTGGAATGTCCGAGCACATGCACGGGCCGACCGAAGTGCTGTGCCAGTGCGGTGGCGTGGCCGGCAGCGACTCCGGGCCAGGTGATATCGATGCTCATACCTGGCCAGCGGTTGGTGAAGAACACTTCGAAGCCGGCGCGGGCCAATGGCCTGACGGTGCGCAAGGTCAGCTGTCGCTGAAACCCGGGCGGCGGGTTGTGGTGGTTCGGTGTGCCGCCCGGCAGGTAGATCAACGGCTGCCCGTGTCCCAGAGCAAGGTAGGGCAGGCCCCCGGCAAAGACGCCCTCCCGGGGCGCTCCGAGCTCAGCCGCCATCGTCGAGCACTTCTCCTGATTAGACCTCATTTGGAGTCTGCCATCCCAGCGGCTGCCGGTCGGCGTGCCAGAAGCGTCGGGGGAAGGTGTCTTCCTAGTCGAGGGCTCCTCGACCAAAGGTGCCACCGTCCTCCTGAAGCGACCGGATCGTCACGCTGTCACCTGCTGGGCATAGGCCGCGACAATGGGTGAGTGGAGGATGAAGCAAATGGCAACACTGTGGTCCTGCCCTAAGTCGGACTGCCCACCGACCGAGATCGCTCCGGTAGACGTGCCGGAATCCGGCGAAGCGGCCGGCGCTGAGTCGGAACCTCCCTTCACGACAGATGAGGTTGCGGCGCTGCTCAGCGTTCCGCTTGACACCATCTACAAGTGGCACAAGGAAGGCACAGGGCCTCCGGAGTATCAAATGCACAAGGAGAGCCACTACCGAAGAAGCGACGTGGTCCGATGGTTGGCGGAGCAAGGGGTAACGCTGGCGGTTTGCCAGAGCGAGTGCGATATGACCTATACGCGAAGCGCGTTCAACACGATGCCAGGCCCGTAACCCGTTCTGCTTGGCGGGCGCCCGGTAGCGGGTCCGCTGCCGCTTTGATCTTGTCGCGGCCACGGTTCAGAGGGAGCCGCCCAGCTCATCGTCGATGTGCACCCGGATGATCTCGTCGAAAGAACTCTCGGCGGCGAAGCCTAAACGCATCGCCCGCGTCGCCTCCAGGGCCGGGGCCCAGGTCTCGACGATGCGCATGATCGACTCGTCCGGTTCGCGTCGGATCAGCCGGACAGCCTGCTCGCCTGCGACCCGGCGTAGCGCCTCGATCTGCTCCCCCACGGTGGCGCTGAGGCCGGGCATGGACAGTGTCCGTCGCGGTCCGACCTCCTGACCATCGAGCGTGGCCGCCCGGATCAGGAACTCCACGGCCGAGCGGGGCGAGGCGTGCCAGTGCCGAACCGTCTCCGGAACCGGCAAGACCGCGTCTTGCCCGACCAGCGGCTCCCGCAGAATGCTCGAAAAGAAGGCGGAAGCGGCCTTGTTCGGTGTCCCTGGTCGGATGCAAATGGTGGGCAGCCGGATCCCGATGCCGTCCACGAAACCGCGTCGGGTGTAGTCGCCCAGCATGAGCTCCCCGATCGCCTTCTGAGTGCCGTAGCTGGTGAGCGGCGTCGCCTGGAAGTCCTCAGGAATGGGATTAGGAAACGGCGCGCCGTAGACAGCAATCGAGGAAGTGAAGACCAAACGAGGGTGGTAACCGTCGGCGGTGTGCGCCGCCCGGACGGCTTCGAGCAGTGCCCGTGTGCCGTCGAGGTTGACCTCGTAACCCTTCTCGAAGTCCGCCTCAGCCTCACCTGAGACGACCGCCACAAGATGGAAGATCAGATCGGGCCGAGCATCCACCAGACGCTCGGCCTCGCCAGGCGCAGCCAGGTCCCTGGCGACCAACTCGACCTGACCCGCGGCGCTTGCCGGCTGCTGCGGAGGAACCATGTCGGCCAGGGTCAACCGTTCGACGGCGCAGCCTCCGACGTTCCCGTCCGCGACCAGTCGGGCAGTGAGCTTACGACCGATCATGCCGGCCGCGCCCAGGATCAGCACGTGCACAGATACTCCCCTTCACGCAAGCGCGATCGTCGCGGCCATCCGCGTCTATTGGCGGTCCGCGGACGTCGCAGCCGCTCCAGTCCGCGGCTGCAGCACCAGCCTAGGGCGGTGTTTTCGAATCCAGCCGCTAAAGACCGCCACGCCCAAACCGGCTTGGGAACGCGTTCCAGTGACCGGTCGGCTACGACCAGGTCTGGGTAGCCTCATGTCCGTGAGCGCAGATGTCGACACTCGGCCCGTGGGGCCGGAAGACGTGCCTGACCTGGCGAGACTGTTCGAGAGTCAGAGGACCACTCGCCGCTGCTGGTGCATGGCGTTCTGCGTGACTCGCAGCCAGTTCGCCGCTGGTTGGCTCAATGGAGGCAACCAGCGGCGGTTCGGGGCCATGGCTGCGGCTAGTTCGACACCGATGGGAATCTTGGCCTCGCGGGCTGCTGAGCCGGTCGGCTGGTGCGCCTGCGGCCCGCGGTCGCGATATGTCGCGGCCACCAGTCCACGAAGCAAGATCATGCGGAATCGTGCGCGCGACGAAGACGAGATCGTGTGGCTCCTACCCTGCCTGTTCGTCCGGGCCGGGCGGCGCGGCCAAGGGGTGACTCACGTGCTCGTGCGTGCGGCGGTCGAGCTGGCCTGTCGCGAAGGTGCCTCCGCCATCGAAGGCTGGCCGCTGGCCGGATCCGAATGGCGCTCAGACGATGCCTTTGTCGGTCGGGAGCAGGTGTTCGAAGACCTAGGTTTCAGCTGCGTCGAACGGCCGAGCCCGGAACGTGTGATCATGCGACTCGAGCTCCGCGGTACTGAGTAGATCGTCTGACCGGACCTTCCGCTGAGTCTGGAGGACGGTCGCACGACGGGCCGAGTGTGTCCGTTGGCCGTTCCGCATCCGACGTAGCCAAGCGCCCGCAAGCCGGTCGGTCTACGGTCCTGGCATCGGGCGGCGTTCGCGATGGAGAGTTTGCCGAACCTGTTCGTCCAGCGGCCGCGGCGCTCAAGAGTCGTGCCAAGTGCGATCACGCAGAGCGCGACGATGGGCGCCTTCGAAGAACAAACAGACGAAGCTGCGCCGCTCG
>JAJTCL010000316.1 GCA_021323255.1 Propionibacteriaceae bacterium
TATCGTCTCAGCGCCCTTGTGAAGCGTGACAGCATTCACCCATGGAGTGGTTCATCGCCGTCGTCGCCGTCGCGGCGTTGGGCGTCGCGGCGATGGCCGCTGCGGGAGGAATGGGACAGATGAGCAAAGAACCCGTCTATGACACCTACCGGCAAGACCTGCCCACCGGCGGAGCGCTGACCGCGGACGAGTTGAAGAACATCCGCTTCGGGGTGACGCTACGGGGCTACGCGATGGCTCAGGTCGACGATCTGCTCGACCGGCTCGCCCTTGAGATCGCGGAGCGTGACGCCTTGATCGCGGAGTTGGCGGAGGGCGCCACAGTCCGGCAGCGACTGCAGGAGTCAACGGCGTCGGCGCGTGCGGCAGAGCAGTCCCCTCCGCGCGATCCCGTCGGGTCAGCGGACGGCCCGGTAGCGCCAGAGCTTCCGCCACCTGCGGTTGAGGACCGGAAGTCCGGTTAGTGCAGGACATGAGTTGAGCATTCGCCTCGAGGTTTCGGCTGAGACCGATGCATCTGTGGCGACCGTGTGGGAAGAGCTGATCGACTGGACCGGCCAGTCTCGCTGGATTCCGTTGACGACGGTCCGGGTCCTGACCGACCGTAGGGTCGGTGTCGGGCTACGAGCCGAGGCGTTGTCCGGAGTCTGGCTTGGACGTATCCCACTGGGCTTGTTAGACCGTTTCCTCGTGACTGGTTGGTCGCCGCCCACTGCCGATGCGACGACCACCGATAGGTCCACCACCGAAACGGCTGAACTGGAAATCCTGCATCTCGGTCCGTACTTCACCGGCCAGGGTGTCTTTCGGCTCGTGAGCCATGGAGGAAAGACCACCGTGTCGTGCACCGAGATCTTCTCCCTCCCGGGCGGCCGGCTGGTTGAGTGGCCGGCACGCCTCGCCCTGCCGGCCTTACGCGCTGGGCTTGCGCGCAGCTTGCGAGCTCTCAATGGGCTCGCTGAAGCACGATGATGGACCCGAAGATCAGCGGAGCCTTCCCCGGTCCTGATGGCCTGGCGCGTTGCCCATGGGCACTCTCGGCCCCTGAGTACCTTGCCTACCACGACAACGAGTGGGGCAGGCCGGTGAGCAGCCTGCAGGGACTCTATGAGCGGATGACGCTCGAGGCCTTCCAGTCAGGACTGTCCTGGATCACGATTCTCCGTAAGCGGGAGAACTTCCGGCGCGCCTTTGCCGGCTTCTGGCCCGAGCGCGTTGCCGTCTTTACCGACCGTGACATCAAGCGTCTACTGAGCGATCCAGGCATCGTTCGCAACCGGGTGAAAATTGTGGCGGCTATCGAGAACGCTCGGCTGGTTACCGATCTTGGACTGAGGTTTGCCGACATGGTGCTGAGCTATCGGGTGATCGGCCGGCCGCGTCCGGTTGCCGGGGAGCGGCGTGCCACCTCACCTGAGTCCATCGCAATGGCGCGCGAGCTCAAGAGCCTCGGCTTCCGCTTTGTCGGCCCGACGACGGCGTACGCGATGATGCAAGCGATCGGCCTGGTCGACGATCATCTAGCCGGCTGCTTTGCGCCACCGCCGGTATGGCCTGAGGTGAATCCGACTCCAGAAACACCTCCTCCGCCAGAACCCGACTCCGGTTGCGACTAGGTGGTACGGAATAATTGAGCCGGCAAGTTGCCAGATAACTATGGGATGAGGATGCGCGATGGCAGCAATGAAACCGCGGACGGGTGACGGCCCTATGGAAGTCACCAAGGAGGGACGTGGCATCGTCATGCGGGTTCCGCTCGAGGGCGGCGGTCGGCTCGTCGTGGAACTCAACGCCGACGAAGCGGCCGAGCTCGCGGGCGCACTGAAAGAAGTCGTTGGATAAGTCAGCAGTTGACAGCACAGAGGGCCTGGTCACCGTGACTGGGTCCTTTTGCTTGATCAGAAAGTTAGGCCCATGGGAAGGGTGATACCTACACTGCACCCCAACTGCGCTGCCGTGAACGAGATTCTGCAGGCCGCTGGGCTCCCTGGCCGGGTGCGCATGCTCGATCAGGCGGTGACCACCGCGCGTGCTGCCGCTGAGCAATTGGGCTGCCCCGTCGGAGCCATCGCCAACTCGCTGATCTTCGAAGCATTCCCGGCCGCCAGCGTGGAAACCCCCGAGCGGCTTGAAGACTCGGCTCCGGGAGCGCCATTGTTGATCATGACCAGTGGCGCACATCGAGTCGGCATGAACAAGGTCGGAGGCCAGCTTGGAGCCAAGCTCCGTCGTGCCTCACCGGCGTTTGTCCGGGAACACACCGGCCAGCCGATCGGTGGGGTTGCTCCGGTCGGTCACCCACAGCCCATCCGCACCCTCGTCGATCGCACGCTCGATGACTTCGACCAGCTTTGGGCGGCCGGCGGCATCCCGCACGCCGTCTTTCCGCTGACCTATGACGAACTCATCAAACTGACAGGCGGCGCGCAGGCCGATGTCAGCTGAGCGGGCGAGTTTGCGTCGCGATCGATGCTGAGTGAGTCTCAGGAGGTGCGTTTTTCGAGGATGGTGAGGACCTCCTCGTCGCTGAGCTGCCGAAAGTCCTCGTACGCGCCGCCGACCGCGATGAACGGCTCAGGTGTGGAGAGACAGAGGACGAAGTCGGCGACTGATCGCAACACCTGCACGGCTTGGCGCGCGCCGACCGGGACCGCCACCACGACCATGGCAGGCGCATGGGTTCGCACAGCGGCGACCGCTGCCAGCATGGTGGAGCCGGTCGCGAGGCCGTCGTCCACCAGGATGACGGTCGCATCAGCGATGTCCAGGTCGGCGGAGGGGAAGATACTGGCCCGACGCTCCAGCTCAAGACGCTCCCGGTGCCGCGCGGCATCGAACGCCTGACTGCTGATGCGCAGCCCGTTGATGATCTCATCGTTGCGGAATTCTGAGATCTCCTCACCGACCATGGCCAAGGCTCCCATTGCCAACTCGCTGCGTCCTGGCACGCCGATCTTGCGCACCAGGATCACTCCGAGCGGGGCGTTCAGCCGGACAGCTACTTCGGCCGCAACCGGTGCGCCGCCACGTGGCAGCGCCAGCACGACTGGCTTCTCGACGACGGTCTCCCTGACCAGCGCATCTGCGAGCGCGCGGCCGGCAACAGTGCGATTGGCGTAGCGGGTCGCTGTCTTGCGGCGCCCTATCACGGCTGGCCTAGCTTTGGTGAACCTCGAGCGCGCGGCGGTAGACCTCGACGGTCTCGGCGGCGATTTTGGACCAGTCGAACTCCTCGATGCAGCGCTGCCGTCCCGCCAGTCCGAATTCCCGGGCTTTGTTTGGAGCGGCCGTCAGCGAGTTGATCTTGGTTGCCATTTCTTCCTCGAAGGCGGCGACGGCTTCCGGATCGTCAGCCTGCGCGGGGTCATAGGGCACCAGGTAACCGGTCACGCCGTCGACGACCACCTCGGGGATACCGCCAACCGCTGATGCGACGACGGCAGTCTCGCAGGCCATGGCCTCGAGGTTGACGATGCCGAGCGGCTCGTAGACCGAGGGGCAGGCGAACACCGTCGCATGTGACAGCACCTGGCGTACCTGTGCCCTTGGCAGCATCTCCTCAATCCACAAGACGTTGCCACGGGTGGACTGGAGGTGGCCGAAGGCATCGCCAATTTGCTGGGCGATCTCGGGCGTGTCAGGAGCACCCGCCAGCAGTACTACCTGAGTCTCGGGATCAAACTTCTCTGCCGCGCGGACCAGATGAATGAGGCCCTTCTGGCGAGTGATCCTTCCCACGAAGACGACCGACGGCTTGTCAAGATCGATGCCAAGGCCAGTGACCACGTCGGTACCTGGGTCCGGCTTGAATTCCTCGGTATCGATGCCGTTCTTGACCACATGC
>JAJTCL010000317.1 GCA_021323255.1 Propionibacteriaceae bacterium
GAGGATCAGGGTGCCGGTCATGACACAACCCACTCCTCGGGCCGGTGGTCGCCACGCTCCCAGGTCGTTTTCATGGCAGCGAGCCTAGTGGTCAACGAAGTCTGCCCGCTGCTGGCAGCTCAGCTTTTCGGACGCTCACCAGGGTCCAGACGCGTAAAGGCCGCCAAGTTAGCAGTCGACTCACCCCGCGAACGCCGCCAGGCCCACTCCTGCCGAATGCTCTCGGCGAACCCCAGCTCCAAGATCACATTGAAGCTGTCGTCGGCCGCCTCGGCCACTGCGCCGAGGAGCCGATCAACTTGGGTTCGGCTGACCAGCTCAACCGGCAGGCTGCCGGTCAGGTAGATGTCTCCCAACGCGTCCACGGCAAAGCAGATGCCGTGCAGTTTGAGGTTGCGCTCCAGCAGCCATCGGTAGACGCCGACATGGTTCTCATCGGGCTTGCGTGCAACGAAGGCCCGCACGTTCATGCCGTGTTTGCCAACGTGTAGCGCACATTCGGTGACCAGCTTGCGGGTACCCGGCAAGCTGACCGAGAACAGGCCCGGCGCCGATTCGGTCCATTCGAGATCAAGCTCGGATAGCTCCGCACGAATCTCGCGAATCGCGCTCTCCCGCACGAGAGTCACGTGTGCTGCACAAACCAGCGCACCTGGTAGCCGTCCAGGGTTAGCGGCCCATCGGTCAACGGAGTCTCCTCAGTGAGGGCATCCCAGGCCCAATTGCCCAGCGGGATGACCCAGCGCGGCAGCTTCTGCGGCTCAGTCGTCATGTTGTAGACACCGATCATCGTCTGCGTCTGGAACCGGCGCTGGAACACCAGGACCGCTGGATTCACCGGATCGAGGATCTCACTCTCAACAGAGGCATCCAGGCTCGGCAGCGAGGATCGTACCGAGATGACATGTCGCAGGCCGTGCCAGACGCGATACTCGATGGTGCCTTCGAGGTGCCGATTGTCAACCACGTCCCACGGCATCGGCGGGCGATGAACCCAACGGTTGTCATCGGCATGCACGGGATCCTCGACGAAGTCGTAGTAGTTCCGCAGGGCCAGCTCGTCGCCCATGTAGATCAGCGGCAAGCCGCCAAACCCCAGGACCAGGCTGTAGGCCAGCAGATAACGACGCACCGCCAGTTCCAGATGGATCTCATCGCCACTGTTGAGCGCCGACTCGATGCCGGCCAGCGAGGCAGCGGTTCCGCTGATCCGGCGGTCGCCGGTAGCGAGGTTCTCCTGGAACACCAAGCCACGGGCATCGCTCATCGGATAAAGCCCCGCGTAGTACTCAGAAAGGAAGCGACGATGTTCGAAACCGCTCAGCCCAACCGAGGCTGCATCGCCGTCATCGATGGCCCACCCGATGTCGTCGTGGCAGCGCAGGTAGGTGCCCCACACCGTGGTCGGCGGCTTCGCAGGGAACCGGTTCATAGCTGCGCAGAACAGCCGGGTGTCCTTCGCAGCCAGCGCCGACCAGATCTGCACCATCAAGGAGTTCTGGTACGCCATGTCGCTGACCTTGCCAGCATGCTTGCCCACACCCAGATACGGCGCCAGGTCCGACGGACCGACGATCGCCTCCGCCTTGAAGATCAGCGCTGGGGCTGCGATCCGGGCGACGGTACGCAAGGCCTGGGTTATGGCATGCACCTCAGGTTGGTTCTGGCAATTTGTGCCCATCCGCTTGTAAATGAAGGCAATCGCGTCGAGGCGCAGGCACTCGACACCCAAATTGCCCAGCCACAAGATCAAATCGGCAAACTCGTAGAAGACGTCCGGGTTGTGCCAATTGAGATCCCATTGCCAGGTGTTGAACGTCGTCCAGACCCAGCAGGCAGATTCCTCGTCGTAGCTGAAGTTGCCGGGCGCGAAGTCGGGAAAGACCTCAGGCAACGTCCGCTCGTACGCATTCGGCAGCTCTCGGTCGGCGAACATGTGGAAGTACTGCCGGTAGAAGGGGTCACCGGCCCGCGCATTCACTGCCCACTGATGCTCAGCCGCTACATGGTTCAAGACGAGATCCAGAGTCAAGGAGATCCCCCGCGACCGCAGCGCGGTGGCCAGATCTCGTACGTCGTCAATGCTGCCAAGGTCGGGGCGTACACCCCGATAGTCCATGACCGCATAGCCTCCGTCATTCTGACCCGGCCGCGGTTTGAGTAGCGGCATGAGATGCAGATAGGTGACCCCCAGCTCGGCGAGATAGTCCACCCGGTCCGCGACACCTTTCAGGTCGTCGGCGAACAGATCGGTATACGTCGCGTAGCCAAGCATCCGCGGGTGTTGAAACCACTGCGGATCCGCGTGCCGCCGCAGGTCGAGGAGCCGCAGGTCGTCCGGCCGCTGCTGAAAGTTCTGCGCGGCGATCTCCACCAGGCGGTAAGCCATCTCTGGCGCGTGGTCTGGATATGCGCCGGTCAGGCCGGTCAGAAGATCCGGCCAGTAACGCTGCAGTCGAGTCGCGAAGACTACTTGATCATGAGGCGGCTCGCCTTCCAGCAGCGGCGCGACGTCCGGGATACTCATTCCTCGCAGGCTATTGGAGCAGGCCTCAGCTTGTCAGCAAGTTGCTTCGGATGTGCCGCTGGATGCTCCGAATCACCAGCCGCCAGAACTAGCCGAGCTTGCGGGAATCGAGGAGATTGGGGTCCGGCTGTGAGCCTGTGCGGAGAGCTTTAGGGCCCATCTTGATTCGCTTACGGAACTCCTCCATGAAGACTTGGTGGATCTGCTCATTGTCCATTACGGTGCCCGCAGTGCCCAGCTTGCCCTTCACCACACGCTCGCAGAGCGTCAACCATGCCTGGCCCATGGCGTAGGTGAAGGTCGACGCGACTCCGGCACCAATCACACCGCCCACCACGGTGCCGGCCCCAGGCACCAACTTGATCAGGCTGGTGAAGGTGGCCCGCCCGAGCTGGGTCGCCGCCGTCGTGGAAGCGATCGCCATCAATGCCGCACGCTCGAACTTGATCTTATAGATCTGGGCGATGCGGGACATCATGGCAAGTTGAATCGGCACCAGTAGGGCAGCAGATGAGAACGGGATCGGGGTGGCGGCAGCGGCGGCGGCACTGGCAGCGGCAGTGGTTATGTACTTGTTCGCTTCCTGCGCTTTCCGCGCATGATCGATTTCTTGCGCCGAGACGAGAGCTCCATGGACACCTTCGGGCGCAACGCGAAAGGTGGCATCCAGAAGTTCCTTGAGCCCATACGCCGGCTGGCCAGCAAACTCATCTGCTTTGGCGTACGTCATGAAGGGCCGCTCTGCCACGATGGGCAGTCGTTTGGCGATGATCTGCTCGGCTAGCAGTACCGCGTCGGGGTGGTAGTGGCCGTTGCGCATGGGCACCTGGGTCAACACCACGATCACCGGTAGGCCCATGTCGTCGAGCCGGCGGATGAAATCCGCCTCGGCCTCCTCGAAGCGCCGGTCCATGCCGCGCAGGCAGTACCAGGCAACGTGGATCTGCTCCGAAAGCGGCAGCCTGCGCATCTGAGTCATGGCCTTATCCAGATCGGACAAGATCGCTTTGTTGTCCTTGCCCACCTCGAGCCCTTGCGTGTCGACTATCCCGAGGTGGCCAATCTTGTCGAGATAGAGATGGCTGCCGCGGGTGACAGGCTCTCCGATCCCGGTACGCGCGACCTCTTCGCCGAAGATCGCGTTGATCAAGGTCGACTTGCCGACTCCGGTCTTCCCGAAGATCGCCAAGTTGAATCGACCGATGGCCGCGTTCTGCTTCTCATACTCAGTTCGGAACGAGTCTCGGAACCAGTCTGTGCTGCCCGCCATAGGGCAAGGGTACGGGGAACAGAAGTCCGGCTACC
>JAJTCL010000318.1 GCA_021323255.1 Propionibacteriaceae bacterium
CCAACAAATGACGGGCATCGCCCTTCGACAGCGTTCATCTTGAACGTTCCTCTATGGGGGAGGGAACGTCGGGGTGTGGTCGGGTGAGTGGTCTTCACGTTGCCGGTGAGGCGCGCAAAACGTGCCTCGCAGTCAGCGAGTAGGGCACTCACTGTTTGGCCCACGGCCGCTCACGCTCGGGGAATGTGCTCGTGCCTCTCGCCTCTGGTGGGAGGCACGAGTGTTTTACAGGCCCACGTCACCCATCTCAGAACGCCCGAAGACGGGCGAGATGGTCCGACTCCGCGCACCCTCGTAGGCGGCGAGGATGAGGCAGAGGACATCAATGCCCTCTCTTTCGGTGTGCAGTGGACGTGCACCGGAACGCAGGCAGTCAGCGAAGTGTCCGATTTCGGACACATAGGTGTCTACGTCGTCGAAGTCGTAAGTCTGGCTGGTGGATCCGCGCAGGCTGACAGTCAGGTCCCTTCCATCGCTGTGCAGGGAGCCACGCTCACCGACCACCGAGAACCTCTCAGAGCCCGGCGGCGGCTGGTATGCCCAGCTCGTGACCAGGTGGCCGACGACCCCGTTGTCGAACCGGACCAGCACCTGAGCCGAGTCTTCGCTATCCATGAAGCGCAGCCGGTGCCGTGACAGTAAAGCGGTGGCCTCTACCGGTGATCCTCCAGCCAAATGAAGCATCAGGTAGGTCGGGTGGTAGCCGGTGTCCATCAGCTCGCCACCCCCACTGGTGGCAGCGGTCGCGCGCCAGCCCATGTTCTGCGGGTTGAAATCGTTGTAGAAGCTGTCGGAGGTGCGAACTTCATACACGCTGCCGAGAATGCCCTGCTCCAGCAGTTGCTTTGCTGTACTCACCGCCGGCAGAAAGAGCTGGTTGTGAGCGCACATCAAGGTCACACCCGCTGCACTGACAACGCGCTGCACTTCGTCTGCTTGCTGCACCGTAAGGCATAGCGGCTTCTCGCACAGGATGTGCTTTCCGGCCTGAGCAGCGGCCACGATTGCCTCGGCGTGGAGGTGATGTGGCAAGCAGATGTCGACGGCGTCGAGGTCTGCCTCATCGATCATGAGCCGAAAGTCGCTGTACGCCGTCGCTCCGAGTTCCGCCGCACGTCTGCGGGCAGTCTCGTCCACCACATCGGCGATGGCGGTTACCTCGATCGCATCGGCGTAGGTACGGTAGCCCCGGATATGGGCGTCCACGATGCCGCCGCCGCCCAGCAGGCCGACTTTGATCTTGCTCACGCTGCACCGATCGGGTAGCGCACAGTCGTGCCGCTAGCTGCCGCGGTGTTGGCCGCCGACACCAGGCGGGTCAGCTCCACCGCCCGGGAAAGGTTGTCATCCGCCCGGGTTGCGTTGCGGATGTGACTCACCCAACGGCTGAATGAGTCAGCGTCGTCATCAGGAACTGGCAGCGACTGCCAGCTGTCTGATCCGATGTTTCGCTCCCGGAGCCCGTTTCCGGTGCTGTCATACGCCAGGCTGGCTGTGGTGCCATGCATCTCGATACTGAACGGGTCGGGGCTCAGGAATCCTGATTCGATGACACCGATCGCGCCACCCGGGTAGCCGAGCGACACGACAGCCTGGTCCTCGACCTGGCGCTGGGTGAAGGAAGCGTACGTCGCGCTCACGGTGGCTGGGAGCGCACCGAGGAAGAGCTGGGTGAGGTAGGCCGGATGGCATCCCAGGTCGCTGAGCGCACCGCCTACCGCAGCCGCGGGGTCGTAGAAGCGATCAGGAAGCCAGCCGGCGATCGCGCCGTCGTGGGAAAGCCGTATTCGGCAATAGGTCAATTCGCCGAGCCGGCCCTCAGCGAGCTCCCTCCTGATCGCGCTGGTGTACCCGTGGTACAGCCGGGGGAGTGATACCACCAGTGCAACGCCCGCCTCATCGGCAACGCCGATGATCTCCTCGGCCTCATTGACAGTTGGCGCCAGGAGCTTCTCGGTGAAGATGTGCTTTCCAGCCTGCGCTGCACGAACCATGATCGCGCGATGCGCGCTGGTGGCTGCGGTGACCGTCACCGCGGCTATGTCCTCACGCGCCAGCAGATGGTCGAGATCGCCGACAAAAGCCGTCTCGACGGCGTCGGCCGCTGCCCGTCCCCGAGCCGGATCGTCGTCCCAGACTGCGACAAGCTTGGTGTCCGGGTGCTGGTGCGCCAGCGCGGCATATTCGGCTGCATGTACGTGCCAGAACCCGAGGACCGCAACGGTTATCGGGTGGGCCACGGAATCCTTCCTCCAGGGTTCGAGCGCTTGCCGCACTGTCAATCAGCGGCTGCTCCACCGTATCTGTCGGACACACTGATCCGGACGACCAACGACCCGTTTGCGCGGTCGTTTTGACGGCTGTGATGGAAAAACGCGCACCTGGGGAGCCCTAGCGCCGGTCGTTTGGACGGCTGTGATGGGAACCATAAGCGATCCGGGGGACGGCTAGGGAGCCGTGAAAATGCTGGTCGGGTGCGGTCGGCGGGCATCAGGGCGGATTGGAGGCTGTAGTCCTGGGATTTTCAAGTCAAACGTGCGCCTAGGACCCCGAGGCCACCGGCCTTCCGAGGGCGCTTCAGTAACCGGGGTAGCGGCGTACCGGCCCTGCTGTGACGACTCGTCGGGTAGTCCGCCGATGCAACAACCATGCCGCGAACACGCCGGCGACGGCGCCGCCCAGGTGGGCTTGCCAGCTAATGCCGGCGTTGCCGGGGAAGACACCCCAGATCAGACCGCCGTACACGAGCAGCACGAGCACCGCGATGACCACCTGCGCCGGGCGCCGCGACCACAGACCGCGGGCCAGCAGGTAGGTCAGCCAGCCAAAGATGAGTCCGCTCGCACCGAGGATGATCGTATTGGCGGGCGTAAGGAGCCATGCTGTCATGCCCGAGATGACAATGATGATCAGTGAGGAGACCAGCCAGCGGGTTAGTCCGCTGAGGAGTACCAGGAACCCGAGCACGACGAATGGCAGCGAGTTGCTGATCAGGTGATCCCAGCCAGCGTGCAGGAAAGGTGCCGTGAGGATCTCCGGCATGCCGTCAACGTCACGAGCGTGAATGCCCAGCTGGTCGAGCTGGTTGCCGCTCAACTGATCAAGAAGCTCCAGCATCCACATGCCGGCGAGCAGCAGCAGCATGATCAAGGCGGCCCAGCCGGGGCGGGCGGGCACCGTCGGTTCGACCATCGTTCACCTTTCCATCTGTCGTCAGCGGCGGGTGCCTGCGATGGCGCCCATTCCTTTCTCAGCTGCTCACGCATCGCGGGGGAATTGGCCTACTTCGTCGTCGCTTGCAGACGATAAAGCGGGCCTGCTCGCTCCTCCTCTGCACGGCGGTGAGCGATCCCCGACGCTCGCAGCCAGGAGTCCAGCCTGCCTGGCTGCCCCAAACCGTCCTCCGATCGGTCAGGTTATGAGGAAACCAGCTCTGCCAGCAATTGCCTTCGCTCCGCTACTCGCGATCCGGGTTCCCCGCGAGTCGGTGCATGCTGATACCGGGAGGTCAGGAGTGACAGTTGGCTACTCAGGAACACCGCTGCCGAAGAAGCTTGGCATCAAGCCCGGCATGTCCATGGCGGTGCTGAACGCACCGGCCAACTGGGATGCCATCCTCGGTGAGCTGCCATTTCGCGTGGCGACCAGCCGTCGGCTGAGCGGCCACCACGATCTGGTGTTGATCTTCGTCACCCGGCAGGTGGACTTCACCGCCCGGATCCCTGACCTGACAACTGCGATCGCGCCGGATGGCATGATCTGGGTGGCTTGGCCCAAGCGCGCCAGCAAGATCGAAACGGATATGACCGAGAACGTTATCCGCGAGATCGTT
>JAJTCL010000027.1 GCA_021323255.1 Propionibacteriaceae bacterium
ACGTAAATGATCCGCCGGCCCATCGACGCCGCATGATCGGCTATGCGCTCGTAATAGCGGCCCAGCAGGGCTACGTCGACCGCCGCTTCCACGCCGTACGCCCAGTCATCGCTGAGCATGACGCGGAACTGGGTACGCCGCAGTTCATCCATCTCCTCATCCCGAGCATGCAACTCCTGCGCGCTCTGGATGTTGCGGTCGTTCAAGGTCTGCCCGGCTGTGATCACCATCTTTTCGGCGACATCACCCATCCGCACGAAGTTCGGGCGTAGCGTCTCGGGCACCGCAATCTCGGGGTAGCGGAGCCTCGCGATCTTGGCAATGTGGGCGGCGAGATCCCCCATACGCTCCAACTCAGTCACCATCCGCAAGGTGGCAACGATGGTGCGCAGTTCCCCAGCAACAGGGGCCTGACGAGCAAGCAGCGAGAATGCTCGCCCTTCGATCTCGTCCCTGTTGGCGTCGATTCGCGCATCATCGCCAATCACCTGCTCAGCCAGATGGATGTCGGCTTCGAGGAGTGACGTCGTCGCGGAGCGAACCGCCGACGAGACCACCTGAGCCATGTGCACTAAGTCGGCGAGGACGTCGTCCAGCTGCTCCCGGTAGGAGTCACGCATGAGTTATGTCCCATCTTTCGAATGTGTCAGCACCAACCACCATATGTCTGCCCATTACAGCCAATCGTGCACATGGTTAACGAACTGTGAACACGTACCAAACGCTTGAAGTCCTCAGCGCCTACCCAATGATCAACCGGTCGGCCAGCTCGCTCTATGCCCCTACTATCTTCCTGTGAACCCGATTGGGGTCGCCATTGTCGCGCTGGTCATCGGCCTCGGGATCGGCGTCCTACTGACGTGGGCCCTACTGCGCGCCCGACGAGCAGAGCCGAGTCCCACCTTCGAAATCGCCGAACCCGTGGTCCCAGCCGGCGTCGCGGAGGTGCTCGTGGTATTGCCTGCTGCTGGCGTGGTTGTCGGCCCGCACGATGAGGTACTACAGGCGAATGCGATTGCGAGGTCGCTGGGCTTGGTTCGGGGCAGCCGAATCAGCGTGCCCGAGTTGTTGCAACTGGTACGCATCGTGCGCCGCGAAGGAGATGTCCGTTCGGTCGACCTGCAAATCAGGCAAGCTGCTCGAGTTGCCTCGAGCTACCTCACCGCCCAGGTCGCACCACTGGATGAGAGCTTGATTCTCATCCTGGCTGACGACCAAACCACGGCTCGGCGGATAGAGGAAACCCGTCGGGACTTCGTCGCAAACATCAGCCACGAGCTCAAGACCCCGATTGGGGCGATCTCGTTGCTGGCTGAGGCGGTTGAGGATGCCGCTGAAGACCCCGAGGCAGTGCGCAGGTTCGCGAGTCGCATGGGCATCGAGTCGGCCCGGCTGAGCGATCTGGTTGGTCAGATTATCGAGCTGTCCAGAGTGCAGGCCGATGATCCGCTCGCTGACCCTGAGATCGTCGATGTCGACGAGGTATTGACCGACGCGGTAGAGCGGCGCCGAATGGACGCCGAGCGCCATCGAATTACTCTCACGGTGGCAGGCGTTGCGGGGACGCGAGTGTTGGGCAACGCTCGCCAGCTCGGCGTCGCGGTTGGCAACCTGGTTGAGAACGCCATCGTCTATTCCGACCCGGGAGCCCGCGTCGTCGTTGCGGCGCATGTGCAAGCCAGAAGCGACGATGACTACGTCGAGATCACCGTATCTGACAATGGCATCGGCATTCCGCCGGCTGAGCTCGATCGGATCTTCGAACGCTTCTACCGCGTCGACTACGCCCGCAGCCGGGCCAACGGCGGCACCGGGCTCGGGCTGGCCATCGTCAAGCACATCGCTGCCATCCACGGCGGAGAGGTGTCGGTGTGGAGCCAGGTAGGTCAGGGCTCAACCTTCACCCTCAAGATCCCCGCACATCTGCATCAAGTGGCGCCCGTCGAAGAGCACGTCGTATCTCCGAATATGCAGGGGCCGCCGGAGCAGACATTGCCCGACCGTCAGGAGATCAACCAATGACAAGGGTGCTTGTCATTGAGGATGAGGAGTCCTACCTCGAGGCCCTGTCCTACATGCTTTCCAAAGAGGGCTTCGAGGTGATCGAGGCACATGATGGTGCCAACGGCATCGCCGAATTTGATCGACATGGCGCTGACATCGTGTTGCTTGACTTGATGATGCCGGGTTTACCCGGCACTGAGGTCTGTCGGCAGCTGCGCCTCCGCAGCTCAGTCCCGGTGATCATGCTCACCGCACGTGACAGCGAGGTCGACAAGGTCGTGGGACTCGAGCTTGGCGCCGATGACTATGTCACCAAGCCTTTCAGCCACCGGGAGTTGGTGGCGCGAATCCGTGCGGTGCTTCGCCGCGGGCATGACACCGAGCTCGTGCCGGACATCGTCGAGGTCGCAGGAATCCGAATGGACGTCGAGCGACACGAGGTGTCGGTCAACGGTGACCGGATCAAGCTCGCGCTGAAAGAGTTCGAGCTGCTGGAAATGCTGCTGCGCAACGCCGGCCGAGTGTTGACTCGCGGACAGCTGATCGATCGGATCTGGGGTGCGGATTACGTCGGTGACACCAAGACCCTGGACGTCCACATCAAGCGGTTGCGGACCAAAATCGAACCGGATCCGGCCAATCCGCGGCACCTGATCACAGTCAGAGGACTCGGCTACAAGTTCGAGGGATGAGGTTCTCCAGCCGCGACTGCCCTCCCGCGTCTGAGCGGGAAACCCTGTCTGTTGAGCGGGCTGAACGAACCGCGTCAGGCGCTGGGGGTCGAGGTCGGTGTCGGCCTGAGCGTGGCGTACTGAGCCTCGTTGCCGTCGACCACGGGTACCCGCACCGTCACCTCGCCGGCGTTCTGGAAGGCCAGTGTCACGGCCGCCTCCAGGCCGGCCATCAGGTCCGGGCTCTGCACGGTGATGGGTGCTTGATCGGTGAGCACCACCTGAGCGCCGTTCGCAATCGAAACTGTGTTTCCGATCGTAGCTGTGAAAGGAGCGCCCTCGGTTCCATCCACTTTGATCGGCGTGCCGCTCACAGCGGTCAACGCATCCCGGTCATCGGTCACGATTGATGCCGACACAACGCCTTGGCCAGGCTCCCAGCTGATGATGAGGAGGTTGCGTACGTGGACCACCTTGTCAGGGTTCGCAGGATCGCCGACGTCGACGTTCACCCCTTCACCGGGCGTGTACGGGCGGTTGGTCTGTACGTCCTGTCCGCACGCTGCCGACACCAGGAGCAGACCCATGACCAGGAGCAAGCTCGTACCACCTCGCAGTGCCAGGACCCCGGCGCCGGTGCGGAACCTCATGCGGCCTGCTCGACTTGCTCGACGCGGGTTCCAAGACACGATGGCCGACTCCTGCCTAGCGAGGGGACACTTTGCGATGCAGCCTATCGACACCTTCGCCGTTCGTGCAGGTATCACTGAAGTGAGGTCGGGGGGCCAGCCAACCAGCGCACACCTGAGGCACATGCAAACCCGGTTTGTCAAGCCCAACACCACCCCGATACTGCCCTCTGGCTAGCGCAAACGCTGCCAAAACGGAAGCGCTGCCGTGCTAAACTTGGTTGCGCGAAAGGGGTACAAAACAATATGACCTTTACAGTCGGCGAAACGGTGGTCTACCCCAATCATGGGGCCGCCGTCATCGAGGACATCGAAACCCGGCAGATCAAGGGCGAAGACAAGCTCTATCTCGTGTTGAGGATTGTTGGGCAGAGCGATCTCGTAGTTCGCGTACCTGCATGCAACCTGGACCTTGTTGGAGTTCGTGACGTGGTGGACGCCGACGGTTTGGAAAGAGTTTTCGGTGTTCTGCGCGCTCCCCACACCGAGGAGCCGACCAACTGGTCGCGCCGGTACAAAGCCAATTTGGAGAAGCTTCACTCCGGCAATGTGTTGAAGGTTGCTGAGGTTGTCCGTGACCTCTGGCGCCGCGAGCGTGAGCGTGGGCTTTCTGCCGGTGAGAAACGCATGCTTGCGAAAGCTCGTCAGATCCTGGTTTCCGAGCTCGCTCTCGCCGAGCGCGTCGAGGAGGGCAAGGCCGAAGTCTTGCTC
The DNA here is from genome assembly GCA_021323255.1 of Propionibacteriaceae bacterium. GTDB lineage: Bacteria > Actinomycetota > Actinomycetes > Propionibacteriales > Propionibacteriaceae > Microlunatus. The sequence continues at coordinate 4,076 of JAJTCL010000027.1, forward strand.
GACGAGGTCCTCGCTTCCTGACGTCGCAGGCCCACCCTCCTCGCACCGGAATTGGCATCGACGTTCATCGGTTGGCACGTGGCCGGCCGATGAACGTTGCATGTCTGCTCTTTGATGACGAGGTGGGTCCCGAAGGTCACTCCGATGGTGACGTTGTCGCTCATGCAGCATGTGATGCGTTGTTGGGCGCCGCTGGTCTCGGCGATCTCGGCAGCAACTACGGGATAACCGATCCGGAGTGGTCCGATGCCCCAGGTGCAGCCTTCCTCACCGAAACCGCGGCGCGGGTGCGAGCGGCCGGCTTTGACATCGCGAACGTTGCCGTCCAGCTGATCGGCGACCGTCCCAGACTTGGATCGCGGCGTGCCGAGGCCGAGCTGGTGATGAGTGAAGCCGTCGGCGCTCCGGTCAGTTTGTCAGCGACCACGACGGATGGCCTTGGCCTGACCGGTCGTGGCGAAGGCATCGCGGCGATTGCCACCGTGCTCCTGGTCTGAGTTGCGGGCTATGAAGTCCTACCGCACGAGCCTGCTCGGCACAGTGAAGGTGTTGCATTCCCCAACCGCGCTGGTCCCCAAGCCAGTGGTTCCCCAGTATTTGCGCGATCGCGCGAGCCCATGATTTCCGACAATGTCAGGTTTGCCGGAAAGAGTGTCGTCTCCAATCGCGGCGTAGATCTGCAAGATGCCATCCTCGTCTTGCTGCTGCACTCCGATGGACTGCGAAACGGCCCTGAGGAACATGCCGGAGAAACAGTCTGCCTGGGTTTCAAGCCGTCGCGCGTACTGCAAGCTCGTTCCCTCGTCACCGGAGTTCTGACCAAGGGCGTGTGCGGAGATCAAAATGCCGGTTCTGCCCTGCAAGGCGTGGCCAAACTCATGTGCCATCACGATGTCGGCCGTCCACTTGTTCTGTCGCGCGGTCGGCAAAGCCTCGGGTAACAAGTTGCTGTAATACACCTGCTGGTCAGCCGTGCAGTAGAACGCATTTATCCCGCTCTTGCCACACTTGGTGGTGAGCTCCTCGCCATAAATGGTCACGGTAGGCCGCACAATGACAAAGCCTGCGTCGGTAATTGGCGGCTCCCAGACTCGTACCAAACACTCCATCAAGCCCTCGAAATGGGCCTTCAGTTGGGCATCTCTTGCAGTCACAACGTTGATGGGCCGGGAATTGCAGCGGACCGGCGCAGGCGCGGTCTGGTTGTAGAACGAACTCTGAGTTATCCACTCCTCGGCTTGCTCATACGTCTCTGGGATCGGGATAGGGGGCGGGCTGGTATCGGGCGGCGGAACCTGATAGTCGTCATTCTGATAGGCGGCAGTTGTGGTCAAGGAATCTGCGCTCAGTCCGCTGATAACCAATCCCCCTAGCGCAGCGAGCGTGAGGCCGATGACCGCCAGCAGGACCAGACCAAGTGGATTCCTTCTGCGCGGTGCAGGCATAGCCTGTGTCCGTCCGTACTGCGGCACTCCGCCGCCGAAAGATGGCCGACCGAAGCCTGGGGAGGGATATTGGTAGTAGCCACCACTCGTCGAGGTCCTTGGCGCCTGCCAGCCACGAGGTGAACCGTACGGGCCGTACGACGGTGAGCCTGTTGCTGGAGTTCCTTGCGGTGGCGCGTACTGGGGACCGCCCCACTGCTGTTGGCTCACACGCGTAACCATAACCGCGTACCCGAGGGCACCGGGGTGCTTCGTTGTCAGATCCGTCAACTCCGGTTGCAGTCCACCTCCAAGATCACCACGCCCGGCGGAGCGGTTTTGGCTCGCAGCCGCACCTCATGCACGACAAGTGGGAGGCTGTATCTCGTGCCCGCCAACCTCCCCATGACGCTCCATCGGATCGGGGCGTTGATCGCCTGCTGCCTCTTGACTAGTGGTCTGCTCGCGGGTCCGTTTGCTTTGCCGGCACACGCCGAGGGCAACGCGTCGACGTTCGTCGCCGAAGGCAACCTGGCGAAGGACGGCACGCTGCGAGTGAAGCAAACGATCATTCTGACCGGAACGGTGCCAACTGAGCTCTCGCAGAAGTTCGAGACTCGCGAGGACCTGGTCGGAGACCGGCAATACGTTCAGACACTCTCCGATATCACGGCGCTGGTCAACGGTGCTGCGGTTCAGCCGACGATCAACACCGAGGATCGGTTTACGACGGTGACTGTGCCCACGAACGGGTCCGCTGAGATCGTCATGAGCTACACGGTGACCGGTGCGGTAGTAACTATCGAAGGCGGGACGGCGCTGCGCTGGCGGATGCTACAGGGGCTCAGCGCCCAGGTCGCCCAATTCACCGCGACAGTGCAGATCCCCACCCAGTTCAGCTACATCAAATGCACTGCCGGTAGCCCGAACTCCACAGTTCCGTGCAGCTTTTCTGCTGCCGGCACTGAAAGCGCCCAGGTTCCCACCTTCCGGGATGGTCCGCGCGGTGAGGGCGAGGTAGTCGCAATCGACATCGGATTTCCCCCTGGAGGCATTGCGACGAACGAGGTGATCGACTACCAGTGGACTCTTGGTCGAGCCTTTTCGGCTACCCCGCTGCCGCTGGCCTTGGCGTTGGGCTTGCTGGCGCTGGGCGGCGTAGCGCTCTATGTACTTCATCGGCGGGCTGGCGTCGACAGGAGCCCAGACGGTCAAATCAGCAAGGCTGGCGCATTCGTTCCGACCGGAGCTGGGCAGTCCGAATTTCGGGTGGTCGGCGATGTGCGGCCCGGCCACGTCGGCACGGTGGCCGACGAGCGTGTCGATCCGATCGACGTCACCGCGACCCTCGTCGACCTGGCCGTCCGTGGGCATCTAGTGATCATCGAACTGTCCCGCGAAACCGAGTTTGCCGGGACCGACTGGGAGATCAGGCGGGTCGATGGTGGCGAGGGCTTACGGCCGTTCGAGCAACAGCTGCTCGACGGGATCGCCGCGCCTGGCTCCAGCGTGCGGGTTTCGGAATTGGCGAGCCGGGTGCAGGAGTCCATCGGTGGAGTTCAGAACGCGCTCTACGACGAGATGGTCACCAATGGTTGGTTCGAGCGCCGACCCGACGACACCAGGAATCGCTGGACGCAGTTGGCACTGGCCGCACTGATCATCTCCGTGGTCATGACCGGGGTGCTCGCCGCGTTCACGACGTTCGGGCTGGCTGGCTTGGTGCTCATCGCGGTGTCGTTGGGGCTGGTCTTTGTCGCACAGGAGATGCCTGCCCGGACGCCCAAGGGAGCTGCCTTACTCGGCGGCCTTGGCGCGCTGCGCTCGGATCTGATGAGTCACCCGACCAACCAGCTGCCACCGGGGGGTGAGTTGCGGGAGATCTCTGAGGTGCTGCCGTACGCGATTGTGCTCGGCGGGGCCGATCGCTGGTTGGACGCCATCGTCACCAGTGACGTCGACGATCATCCCGACTCCTACGACCTGTCCTGGTACCACGGGCCCGAGAACTGGCATTTACGCGACCTACCGGACTCGATGCGAAACTTTGTGACCACCGTCTCCGGCAGCCTCTTCTCCCGTTGACTTTTGTGCAGCCTCAGCCAACGTGAAGGTTCTGCAGCGGGTAGCCGTTCTTCGCACAACCCTCGATGACCAACTTCTGCACCTCGTCCGGGGCGTTCCTGGGATCGTCCGAGTCGAACAGGGTGATGACCGCTTCCACCCATCGCTGGGGCTCTGGGTCCAGCCTGCCGGACTCGCTGACCTTCTTCAGTCCGGCCACCGTCACCTTGCTGACCGCCGAGCTACCGCCGGCCGCCGCGTCCACGGCGGGACAGCCGACCTTGTAGACGTCCGAAGTGCTGAGATTTGTTTCGGCACATGAGGAGAAACCCAGCAGCACGGCAACGGCGAGGACAGGGGCAGCAACGACACTGTGCATACACCGAGGGTATGTGAGCCTGACACTCCGCGGGTGTACTCCAATCTCGAAGCGCTGTTCCCCACTAGAGGTGTCGTTCGCCTCGCTCGTAGTCGTCGATTGCCTGCCGCATTCGCCGTACCGCCGCCTGGATCTCAGCCTCCATTTGTTGCTCGGGAGTCAGGTACCGCCGCACCACCGGCTGCCAATCGCTGAACCAGCAGTAGAGCGCCCAGCTCGTGACGCCGATTGCAAACAAAATCATGACGATCGTCGTTACGGTCGTGGGCTCCATGCCTGAGTCCTTCGAGCGGGAAGTGTCTATAGGGTAAGCCCCGGGTAGAGCGGGTTGGCGTCCAGCAATTCAGCTGATGTGGCTTTGGTTGATTCCGCCACGCCCTCAGCAAGCACATACTTAGCCTTGCCAGGCTGCCCGCTGGACGCAATTACCGGAGTGGTGTTCTTCAGCACATTTACCATCAGCTCGGCGACCTTGTCGAACTCGTCAGCACCGAATCCGCGCGTCGTAAGTGCCGGGGTGCCGATCCGCACGCCTGAGGTGTACCAGGCGCCGTTGGGGTCGGACGGTATTGCGTTCCGGTTGGTGACGATCCCCGCGTCGAGTAATGCGGCCTCGGCCTGTCGACCGGTCAACCCAAAGGTTGACACATCGATCAGTACCAGGTGGTTGTCGGTGCCGCCGGTGACGAGTTTGGCGCCGCGCCGCAACAGTCCATCGGCCAAGGTCTTGGCGTTGTCAGCGACCGCTTGGGCATATACCCGGAACTCCTCGGTCCGTGCTTCAGCAAGGGCCACAGCCTTTGCCGCTATCACATGGCCGAGCGGCCCGCCGAGGACCAGCGGGCAGCCGCGGTCGACTGAGTCCGCATACTCCTTGGTCGCCAGCACGAGACCTCCGCGTGGCCCGCGCAGCGACTTGTGGGTCGTCGTTGTCACCAGATGTGCATGCGGAATCGGATCCTCATCGCCGGTAAAGACCTTGCCGGCCACCAGGCCTGCGAAGTGCGCCATGTCGACCATGAAGGTTGCGCTGACCTCGTCGGCGATCTCGCGCATCGTGGCGAAGTTGATCCGACGCGGATAGGCGGAATACCCCGCGATCAGGATCAATGGCCTGAACTCCCGCGCCGCCGCTCGTACCGCGTCATAGTCGAGCATCTGGGTCTCGGGATCAGTGCCGTAGGAGCGTTGGTGGAACATCTTGCCGGAGATGTTGGGTCGGAAGCCGTGAGTGAGGTGGCCGCCAGCATCCAGCGACATGCCGAGCGCTCGCTGGTTGCCGAACTTGTGCCGCAGCTCCTCCCATTGCTCTTCGCTCAGGTCATTGACAGTTTTCACGTCCTGCGCGGCCAACTCCGGAAGCTCGATCCTGTTGGCCAAGATCGCCCAGAAGGCAACCAAGTTGGCGTCGATGCCTGAGTGCGGCTGGGCGTAGGCGTATTCGGCGCCGAAAAGCTCCCGCGCGTGCTCAGCAGCGACCGACTCGACCGTGTCGATGTTCTGGCAGCCGGCGTAGAAGCGGTGCCCGATAGTGCCTTCGGCGTATTTGTCCGATAGCCAGCTGCCCATCGTCAGCAGAACTGCGGGTGAGGCGTAGTTCTCCGACGCGATGAGTTTCAGTGAGCCGCGCTGGTCGGTCAGCTCCGATCGGATGGCGCCCGCAATCCGTGGCTCGGCAGCCTCGACGAGGGAGAGTACGGCGCGATAGGCCTGGGAGGCGGTGCCCGAAAAATCGGAGCTCGAGCTCTCGGTCCCCTCAGCTTCAGTTTGGGTGGCGGGGGAGAGGATGTCGGTCACGAGCGCTCCTGAGGTGAAAGCCGGGCGCCGCCCAGACTAGTGCAGCCCTCCGACGCGATGGCGTGATATTTCATAGAGTGCGATTCCAGCGGCCACCCCGGCGTTGAGAGATTCGACGCTGGTGCTGATCGGGATCGCGGCGAGAGTGTCGCAGGCCTCACGCACCAGCCGGGACAGGCCAGCTCCCTCGCTGCCGATTATCAGTACGACGGGTCCGGAGATTGCGGGCACGTCGGAGATGCTGAGAACGGCCCGGCCGTCCAGCCCAATCAGGCTCAGCCCCGCGTTGGCGTACCCGCGCAAACTGCGGTTGAGATTGGTGGCCCGTGCGATCGGGATGTGAGCGGCCGCCCCCGCCGACGTCTTCCAGGCAGCTGCGGTCATGCCGGCCGCCCGGCGCTCCGGAACAAGCACGCCGTGAGCGCCGAAAGCCGTGGCCGACCTGACGATCGCCCCGAGATTTCGCGGGTCGGTGATTGAGTCCAGCGCCACGATGAGGGGCTCCTGATCCGAATCCAGGGCAGCCGCCAGCAGGTCGTCTGGATGCGCGTAATCGAAGGCCGGCAGCTGCAACGCGACACCCTGATGGACGGCTCCGCCGGTCAGCCGATCAAGCTCGACACGGGGGACTTCGAGCAATGCTGTGCCGCGGCCCGTTGCGATCTTGAGGATTTCGCGGAGCCGATCGTCGCGCTCTGCTCCCTCTGCAAGGTAGGCGGCTCGAATGGGCATCTCGACCGCCATCGCCTCCAGCACGGCGTTACGGCCCACCACCCACTCCGGGCCCGACCCAGGGCGTCCGGTCTTGGGAGCTGATGGTCGGGAGCGTCCACCGGGAGCCGGTGTCTTCTTCGCACGGTAAGCGACGTGATAAGGCCGATCCTCGGCCTTTGGGGTCGGACCCTTCCCCTCCAGTCCCCGCCGTACCCGACCGCCAGATCCTGCGGTGTTGCCTCTGCCCTTACGGCGTACCGCGCCCTTGCGTTGGCTATTGCCCGGCATGGCGGACTCTCCAGCGCGGACCTTGGGGGGTATCGGAGACATCAACCCCGAGCGCGGTCAGGGAGTCACGAATGGCATCCGCGGCGGCGAAGTCCTTGCGTTCCCGAGCTGCCTCGCGATGCTTCAACAGCTCGGTGACCAAGCCATCCACGACCGCGGCCAGCTGTTGATCATCGCCACTGACCCAGCTAGCACTGGTGGCATCCAGTCCCAAGATCGCCAGCATGCCCATCACTTCAGCCAACCGGCTCGCAACAAGATCGGTCTCACCCACGTCCAGCGCCGAATTGCCTTCCCGTACGGCATTGTGCAGCACCGCGACCGCCGCGGGGGTGCCAAGATCATCATTCATAGCGACCACGAACTCTGGCGGAACTCGTTGTGCCGTCAGGCCTACGACATCGGCAGCGCGGCGTACGAAATTGTCGATCCGTTCAAGCGCTGCTGTCGATTCTGCAATCGCCGCGTCGGAATACTCGATGGTGGAGCGGTAATGCGGCTGGATCAGATACAGCCGGACGGCCCGCGCTGGGAACCTCTTGATCACCTCTGAGACGAGTGCGCTGTTGTCGAGCGACTTGCTCATCTTCTCGCCCGCAGTGGTCAACAGCGCGTTGTGCATCCAATACCGCGCGAAGCGCTGACCGGCCGCCCTGGACTGCGCTAGCTCGTTCTCGTGATGGGGAAACCGAAGATCGAGTCCCCCGCCATGGATATCGAACTCGTCACCGAGATATTTGCCGGCCATGGCCGAGCACTCCAGGTGCCATCCCGGACGTCCTTTGCCCCACGGCGTCGGCCAACTGGCCGTCTCCGGCTCGTCGTCCTTGTGGCCTTTCCAGAGTGCGAAGTCGCGCGGGTCTTTCTTTCCGCGGGGATCTGAGTCGGCGGCCGGCTCCATGTCATCAATGTTTTGATGAGACAAGGAACCGTACGCGGGCCATGACTTCACATCGAAGTACACGTCGCCAGATCCGTCCGATGACGGATAGGCATGATCACCGTCGATCAGGACCTTGATCATTTCGATCATTTCGGGAATGTGTCCAGTGGCCCGCGGTTCGTACGTCGGCGGCAGGCAGCCGAGTGCGGCGTAGGCATTGTGCAGTTCGCGCTCGAAGCGGTAGGCGTGCGCGAACCACGGCGTGCCGGCTTCTGCGGACTTGATCAAGATCTTGTCGTCGATGTCGGTGATGTTGGCGATCACGGTGACGAGGTAGCCGGACCAGGTCAGCCAGCGCCGGAGTACGTCGAAGACGACTTCCTTACGAATGTGTCCCAGATGCGGTGCCGCCTGGACTGTGAGTCCGCAGTGGTAGATCGACACCCGACCGGGAATCACCGGCTCGAATGGGCGTACCGAGCGCGTGGCGGTGTCGTAGAGCCGGAATGCGCTTGCTGCTGCGTCCGGTTCGGTTTGTTGGGTCACGAGTGTCGAGTCTCCATCTCCACCGCCATCAGGCGTTGCATCGCCTCCACGCCTTCGCGCAGCGCCTTGAGGTCACGTCGAGACATGGTGGCCAGATAAGGCTCGAGGCTGGTGCCGATCGAATCGCGCATCAAGGACAGCTGCTGATTGCCTTTCTTGGTCAGCTTGATCATCCACGCCCGGGCGTCGCGTGGGTCCGCGGCGCGATCGACCAGATGCGCGGCCTCGAGGCGCTTGACATGGTTGGTGATGGTGGGCTGGGAGCAGTTCTCGGCGACCGCGAGCTCGCTGATCCTGGTAGGCCCGTCGTCCTGTAGGCGTGCCAGCAGGCGGGCCGCGGCGAGGCTGATGCCGAAGCCATTCTCTCTGGGAATCCATCGCACCACGCGTGCGGCGGTGGTGATGAGGTCCTCACCGAGCGCGTGCAAGTCGTCGTCCATTCGGGCAGGATATTCGGTGCGGTTGGTTGAGCGAGCGCTCCCTCGTAATCGCGAGCGTCGGCATTGCGCAAGCGATCACCAGAAGACACTGTCATCCACCAGAAAACACTGTCATCGACGGATTGCGGCGACCACGAGCCCGGCCAGCTCCGAATAAGCCTCGGCGTCGCTGAGCCCGGTGGTTGTTGCGATCTCGCCGCTGGTAATGCGGCGCATGGTGGCAGTCACCACCTCAGCCACGAACGCAGCGTGGACGCGCCGGAATGCGCCGGCCTGGGTGCCTTCGTCGATCAGCTCACGTACCCGCTGCGCCGCGGCCAGCGTGTTCTGCTCATAGATCTCCGCGGCCGGCCGGAAGTGTGCGATGTCGTCCCGGAAAGCCCGACTGGCGGGGCGCAGTGCTTCGGCAACTGCCTCGAGATAACGGGTGACGCGCTTGGCGGGAGCCCGGGTGCGCGCGATCGCCGCCTCAACCTGCTCGGTCGCCTGCTTGAAGAAGTGCCGCACAGCAAGCACGGCAAGCTGTTCCTTGCTCGAAGCGAGGGCATAGAGAGTGCGCTTCGAGCAGTTCAGCTGAGCTGCGAACTGATCCATGGTGAGGCGGCTGAATCCCTGCTCCAGAACGAGATCGACGAGCGCGTCTTGTAGATGCGCTTGCCGATGGGTCAGTCTGCGCTCCAGCAAAGCGACTACCATAAGGGTACTAGCGTACTATTTGTAGTACCGAATTGTGGAAGCGTATCACCCGCATGCTGCGAGCGTCGGCTGATCGCGCGGCCGACGACGTCGGATGCCAGCGCGCAATGCGCGAGTAGCAAGGCCAGAACAGAGGAGCATTGAGATGGCCGTCGATCGCCTGTTGCCGACCGAAGAGGCTGCGGAGCTGGTGGCCCTGGTGCGCGAGATCGCGCAGACCGAACTGGCCCCCCGTGCGGCCGGTGATGAGGCTGCCGGTCGATTCCCTCGCGATGTGTTGATGATGTTGGGCGAGGTCGGGCTGTTGGGTCTGCCGTACCCAGAGGAGTACGGCGGCGCCGGGCAGCCGTACGAGGTGTACCTGCAGGCTGTCGAGGAAGTCGCGGCAGCGTGGATGACGGTAGGCGTGGGTGTTTCGGTGCATGTGATGGCCTCGTACGCAATGGCCGCATTCGGGACGCCGGAGCAGCGGGCAGCCTACCTGCCGGAGATGATCGGCGGAAAGATGCTGGGCGCGTACGCGCTGTCGGAGGCGCAGGCTGGATCGGACATCTCAGCCATGACCGCCCGCGCCAAGCGCGCGGATCATGGATATGAGCTGAATGGCGCGAAGGCGTGGACCACCCACGGCTCGCATGCGGACTT
>JAJTCL010000319.1 GCA_021323255.1 Propionibacteriaceae bacterium
AAAGGCGGCTCTGTCGCCGAGCGCGTTGGCGTCAGCGTGCCAATGTTCGGCCTGCCGGTGTGCGGCAGGGCCGCCACGGCGCAAATCCGACTCATCCATCACATCGTCGTGCAGCAACGCGAACTCGTGCAGCAACTCGAGGGCCGTCGCAGCTCGGACCATTTCAGCGTGCTCGGGCCAGCCGAGATCAGCGCCCGCCGCTATGTATCCCCAATGGCACATGGCCGGCCGCAACCGCTTACCGCCCTGCTGCAGAAGGTCATCCAGCCATGCCGGTAGGTCCCGGGCGAGCACCTCGGGTGCCTGCCGGCCGCTCAGCCCACGCCACAGCAACTCCAGTTCGTCGATCTGCTGCCTGAGCAGCTGACTCACGCTGTCCAAGGTGGTAGTCACGTTCGCGTCTTGAATCCTGCGTGGTGCGGGTCGGCTCCAGGCTGCCCCCGTCGCGGACGCAAGACCCTGGACCTGCGCGACCGCCCATGGGCTGAGTAGTCCTGGGCTCCGCTCGGCGGTTGCGATGAGATCCGGCCAGGTCAGCCACTGGTAGTCCATCACTTCATCGGGGTCGGGGCGCATTACGGCTGAATCGACGATGACGGCGCGGTAGACCGGACAATGCTCGTTCTCCACGAGACCGTGCGGGTCGGTGGCGGTGTAACTGAAGTCGGGCAGCATCACTTCGACGTCGGTCACCTCCACGCCAAGCTCCTCGCGTACCCGGCGGTGAATGGCGGCAACGTCGGCCTCTCCCGGGCGAGGATGTCCGCAACACGAGTTCGACCAGACACCGGGCCAGGTGAGCTTGCTCAGGGCCCTCCTTGTCATGAGGACGCGACCAGCAGCGTCGCTCAGATAGACAGAGAACGCGCGGTGTCGAGGCGTGTTGCCGTGATGTACAGTCGCCCGGGCGGCCTGCCCGATGACTTGTCCGTCCTGGTCCACAAGCTCGACCAGGTCCTCGTCCCGAACAACGGTTGCTCTTACCATGGGGGCGGCCTCCTCGCATATGACAGCATCAGCGTAGGACAAACATTAGACAAACGCTAGACATGACGGCGTTGAGGACTTTGGTGAACTCATGAAATCTGTCGACGTCACCACTGCCGCCGCAGGCGCCCTCGTCGCAGTCGGGCTGGCGGCTGGGATGGGTCGGATTGCGCCGCCGCACGGCTTGTCGCTAATGATCAAGGATCTGGTCATCTCGATGGGCTCCATAGAACTCGATCTGTTTCGCCATGATCGTCCGCAGCGGCGTATCTCGTGGTACTCCGTAGACAGTCCCGGGGAAATCGAGTTCGGCCTGCACCTGCCATAGTTCTTCGTGCTGGTCAGGTGAGAAGAGTTGAGCTGGATCGCCGGCGGCGATCCAGCCAATGGGAACGATCGTTTCAGGCTCCATTGAGGTGAACATGCGGGCCAATGAGCACTGCGTTGCCGATCGAGAGCGGATGCTGCGATCGACCACGGAGCAGCGCGTTCTCCATGATCACGACATCCTCGCCGATCCAGATTTCGCCATCTTCGGCAGTCAATATCGCGCCATGCAGCACTCGTGCCCGCTCGCCCAGGTTGACCGCGCCACACAGCACTGCCGACGGTGCAACGTACGCGGACCTGGGGATCAGCGGTCGCTCTCCCCGATGCGTCAGAATCATGACCAGCGAGCGTACTCATGTCGGCAGGCAGCGGCAGCCAGTCTGCGAGAGGTCAGATGATGAGCGGTCAGGTCCCCACGATCTATGACTGGGCCGGTGGCCGTGCGGCCTTCGAACGCTGGCTGGACCGGTTCTACGACCTTGTCGAGGAGGAAGAGCTTCTCGCACCACTGTTCGGCGGCACGGTGAGTGATCAACATCGCCGCGATGTGGTGACCTGGTGGTGTGAGGTGATGGGCGGACCCGCGGCGTACACCGAGCGCCTGGGCGGCTACGAGCACATGCTCTCGAAGCATCGTGGGTTGCGGATCACCGCCGAACAACGTCTGCGGTTCGTCACGCTACTGTCCCGTGCAGCAGATGATGCCGTTCTCCCGGATGATCCGGAGTTCCGGGCCGCGGTCATGGGGTACGCCGAGTGGGGCAGCCGCTTGGCGATGTACAACTCCAGCGACGCCGGCGACATCGTGCAGCATGCGCCCGTACCTCGGTGGGGCTGGGGTGTGGCCCCCCCGTACCAGCCGTAGCGGCTTACCCCGGGTGACAGCGATCCCGGATCAATTCGTAGGTTTGTAGATAGTCCATTTCATCCAGGAGGAAGATGATCATGAGCAAGGTCGTGCACTTCGAGATTCCGGCCGACGACCTCGATCGAGCAAAGAACTTCTACGGCTCTGTCTTTGGCTGGGAGCTTCAGACGATGCCCATGAACGAGGGCGAGTACACCTCAGTAAAGACCACAGACGTAGATGAACAGACCCAGTTGCCCACCGAACCCGGCGCCATCAATGGCGGCATGTTCGTGCGAGACGAGCGGCTAACCACACCGGTGATCACGATCGACGTCGATGGCATCGACGATGCTCTCAAGCAGATCGAGGCCGAAGGCGGTAGCACCGTCACGCCGCGGACTGCAATCCCCGGTATGGGCGCATTCGCTTACTTCAAGGACCCCGAGGGCAACGTGATGGGTCTGTGGGAGACCACTCCCTAGAGTTCCAAGATCACCTAGGTCTGTTCCGCCGTTTACTGCCCTGGGCCGGCGGGCAGCTATGAACCGTTTGGATGCCTTCGCGACTCGACACTCGCGGTGGGAAGCGCCAATAACGTCAGTGCGGCCGCATAATATGAACATATGTTCGATAGCGAGCGGGTGGCTGAGCTGGATGCGGCCGCGACCATGTCACTGGTGTCCGGCGCGCACCGGCTGGTGTTGGAGCAGGAGTGTCTGCTGGTACAGCTAGCAGCGCACTGGTGTGATCTTCATTCCTCGGACAGCCAGCCAGCCACCGAGCGAAACCTGCCGGGCGCGGAACGAGGTCAGAGAGTCGGCGGGGAGGGCCGGCTGCGGGTGGCGCGCCCGGCGAGTGGCGCACGCCACCCGGCGTCTGGGTCTCAATGCAGCGATGCATGTCGATTCGGCCCAATCGTCTCTTTGCCCTGGCACCGGTTCGAGACCCAATTTGCAGGCAAAGATCATCGAGGCGGATCCGAAGGCGGCCGAGGAGCAACCTGAGGTGGTGTTGCTAATGGCGCCGGGAGGCTAGGCGCCAGCGGGTTAGGCGGCGGTGTGGCCCGGATGGACGGGGTCGGACCCGTCACCCTCGAGCAGGTTCGCCGGTTCCTCGGTCAGACCAGTTGCAAGGTGACGGTGCAACCGGTGATCGACCCAGTCGATGTCTCCGCGGTCGATTGCTACGAGATTCCACGCCGGATCAAGGAGGCGATGTTCTTGCGGATGCCAGCCAGCTGCTTTCCCTACGCTGCTGGCGCTCGGCGGATGGACCTGGGTCACACCAAGCCGTATCTCCCCACTCACTGGTGCACCATTGTGGCGTCGGCGATCTCGGATGGGTTGTCGATGCACCTGTGGTGTCGTCGGGTCACTGCCTTCCTCACTTGACACAATTGATGTCCGGAGCGAGATCTGCGGGACCTGGCGGTTACCCAGGACGTGTGACCGTCGACAGGGCTGTGCGCCTTTGAGCGCCGATCAGTGAGCGAACCGGCTAGCGTTCTGGCACCAGTGACAGGTGCCTCCCCACTGGGACTAGCAGCGAGGAGGCTGACGTGAAGTCTGCCAGCAGCAGTTTGCCCGACCAACCTGTCAACGGTGTCACCGCCGGGCTGGATTGGGCTTGTGAGGACCATGCCGTGGCGGTGGTCGACGATCGTGGCCAAGAAATCGCCCGCCGCACCGTGGCGCATAGCGCCGCGGGTCTGCGTGATTTGGCCGGCCTGTTGGACCTGTACCGGGTTGAGGAGGTGGCGATCGAGCGGCCGGATGGGCCGGTGGTGGAGGCCTTGTTGGAGGCCGAGATCACGGTTGTGGTGATCAGCCCAAACCAGGTCAAGAATCTCCGCGGCCGTTACGGCTCGGCGGGCCACAAAGATGACCGATTCGACGCGTTCGTGCTCGCTGACACGCTTCGGACCGACCGGGCTCGGCTGGTGCCGTTGGTCCGCGACAGCGAAGCCACTATCGCGCTGCGGCAGATGTGTCGGGCGCGCAAGGACCTGGTCGGTCACCGGGTTGCTGCTACCAACCAGCTGCGGGCGCACCTGCACAACGTTTTGCCCGGCGCTGTTGGCCTGTTCGCCGACCTCGACTCGGCGATTAGCTTGGCTTTCTTGGCCCGTTTCGACTGTCAAGATCGCGTGGACTGGCTGTCGGCGAAACGTCTCGCCGCTTGGCTGGCCTCGGTGGGCTACAGCGGCCGCGTCGATCCCGCCGAGCTGTACGCCCGGCTGGTCGCCGCCCCCCGCGGCGCCACCGGCCAGTACGGCGCCGCCCAAACCCACATCACTAAAGCACTGCTGGCGGTGTTGACCACGTTGAGCGAGCAGATCAAGGCCTTGACCGTGCAGATCAGCCGGCAGCTGGCGTTGCACGCCGACCAACAAATCTTCACCAGCCTGCCCCGTAGTGGAAGGGTCCGCGCCGCCCGGCTGCTGGCCGAGATCGGCGATTGCCGCGGCCGCTTTCCCAGTCCCGACTCCTTGGCCTGCCTGGCCGGTGTTGCCCCCTCCACTCGACAATCCGGCAAAAGCCGCGCCGTCAAATTTCCGCTGGGCGTGTGACAAAAACCTCCGCGACGCTGTTTGTGACTTCGCCGGCGACAGCCGCCACACCAACCCCTGGGCCGCCGACCTTTACCAGCGGGCCCGCGACCGCGGCCACGACCACCCTCACGCGGTCCGGATTCTCGCCCGCGCGTGGCTGTATGTGATCTGGCACTGCTGGCAGATTCCAGCGCCTACGATCCCAACCAACACCGAGCGCTCCAACGCTTCCTCAACCAAGATCATCGAGCCGCAGCTTGACACAGGGCATCTCGCTCGGGGTG
>JAJTCL010000320.1 GCA_021323255.1 Propionibacteriaceae bacterium
AGACGGTGCTCTTGGACGTCGGCCTGTTGCACATCGAACCACTCACTGCCAGAGGTCCGGAACTGCAGGGGCAACCAGTTCGGGACGTTGACCAGGTCCTCGTTCTCCACGTCCCGTCCGGCGACATTGCTGACTAATCGGTTATAGAGACCCGCGACATAAGTCCCCGGGTAGTGGACGCCGTCGGCCACAGCCTCGGGTAGCGCGCCACGCGTGACGAAGTACCCATTCCCTAACGCGCAGAGTGCCTCGCGCAGCCCCTGTCGCGCTGGATCGAAACCGTCGTAGACGAGCGTCCAGATGCTCGGTGGCCCTTCGGTGTACCGGCGCCGAATCTCCTCCGCCGCCCGTCGTTCGATCAGCTGGCCTGCTGCCAGCGCTCGCAGCGAGACATCATCAAGCGTGGTCACGACCAGATCGGCGTTCGCCTCCGCCAGCAAGTCCTGGTCGCCGAGCCGGGCCAACCCAATCGCGGCCATGCCTCCGGCTTTGGCGGCTTGGACCCCGCTCGTGGCGTCCTCAACAACGAAGCAAGCCTCAGGGGACAGACCGAGCTCGGAGGCAGCCGTGAGGAAGATCATTGGGTCGGGCTTGCCGCGCGGGAAATCTCGGCCGGAGATGTCGGCGTCGAACAACTGCTGCAACGTCATCCCATCGTGGATGAAGCTGTAATCAAGACGTTGCTCGGCGGCGAAGGTGTCCAAGCGGATTCGCTCAAGGAAGAGCTTGGCGTTCTTCGACGACGACGCCGCAGCCACTCGATTTCCGTTGTCCTTGACGGCAAGGATGAACCGCAGTGCGTCGGGAAAGGCCATGAACCGGCCTTCTTCGATGAGCTGCACAACGCGCGCTTGTTTAGCCTCGCCGTACCGCTCGGCCCGGCGATCGACATCCGGTACGCCGAAGTACTCGAGCGCAGCGCTAGCACCAGCCAGCCGCGGCTTACCAGCCATCACTTGCTGGTACACCTCCGGTGTGAACCGCTCAGGCGTCCAGCTAGTCTCGCCCCAGATGTCGCGCCACTCGCCCTCCATGAGCTCCTGAAGCGCAGCGCGCCAGGCCAACTCGTGCGGCGAGTCGACCAGCACTCCATCTACGTCGAAGATCGCGCCTTGGTATGCCATTGGTCACCGGTCCTTCATGTTCAGGCGCTAGCGTGCGCCAGATGGCCAGGGTCCGCCTCGCCGGTGTTGCCGAGTACGGTCCATGCGGTGAATGTGATCAGGCCGGTTCCGGCAGCGAAGTAGGACAAGAAAGCAGCTGCTCGGTCGGCCAATGCTTGCGCGCGGGCATGGGACTTTTGCGCCTCGCCGACAAGACGCTGGATTCCCGCTAGCGCGGTTTCTTCACCCACAGCGGTGACTCTTACGCGTATCGAGTTGTCGGTCGCTACAGTGCCGGCGACAACCCGGTCTCCTTCATCGCCGGTTAGCGGGCGGGACTCGCCAGTGATCATGGATTCGTCCATGGCGGATGCGCCCGACACGACGACTCCGTCGGCGGGAACCCGGGCACCGGAGCGAACGAGAACAACGTCGTCTGCGGCCAGTTCGGCAACGGGAACCTCGACCACCCCATGATCGGTGATCTTGTCCGAGCTGTCCGGTAACAGCGCCGCGAGTGCCTCCAGCGCTCCGGACGCGGCTCCCAGGGCCGCATTTCGAGCCAGTGCCCGAGCAGCATGATCGTGACCAGGAGAGCCAGCTCCCACCAGAAGTCAAGATCAAGGCCACCGATGCCAAGCGTGGTGGCCCGCGACGCGATGAGCGCGACCGTGATCGCCATACTTATGAGCAACATCATTCCTGGACGACGCGTCTTCAGCTCCCCCCATGCTCCGGTGAGGAACGGCGCCCCACCGTACAGGAAGATCACGGTGCCAAGCACCGGAGATATCCAGTCCGCGCCGACGAGGTCTGGCACCGTGTAACCAAGTAGGCCGATGAACACTCGCTGAAGATGACGACTGGAATCGTCAGGACCAAGCTCAGCCAGAACCTGTTCCGGAACTGTGCAGCATGATCACCATGGCCGCCATGCCCGAAGCGCGTGTCATGTTCACCACCGTGATCGACCGCTGCATGATCGTGATCGGCGTTGATCGGAGTGACTTGCTGGTGATGATCACCGCCGTGCAAGGCAGCTTGAGGGTTCTGACGCGTGCGGCGATGGTGCCGCGAATGCGGCGACCGATCGTCCTCGTCGCCGTGTCGCGACCCAGAGGCTGGCTTATGAAGGTTCGGTTGACTATGGTCGTGGGTCATTCCGCGTCTCCGCGTGCGGTCTATTCGTCAATACTCCGCCATGACTTCACACTCTGTGAAGATTGTGCCGGGACCAGTGAACCCAGGTTCTGATGAGATTTGCGCCGCTCAGAGTGTCTTGGCCCCAACGGCCGCGCAGGTCCTGCTGAAAGTAAAGAAGAGATGGAGCAAGATATTGCCTGTGTTCAGGTTGAAGTCGTCGGCGTTCGACGATGGTCAGGAGATGCCTCAGAAGTACGGGCAGACAGCTGGGAACGTCTCACCTCCGTTGGAGTGGGACGACGCGCCCCAGGGGACAAGCTCATTCGCGCTCACGTTGGTCGACATCCATCCAATCGCCAGAGACTACGTGCATTGGCTGGTTGCCGATATCAATCCAAAGATCGGCTCGTTACCAGAAGCGGTGTCCGGCTTCAGAACGTCAGCATTCGATGAAATCAAGCCCTACATAGGCCCGCTCCCGCCGTTCGGGACACATGATTACGAGTTCACGGTGTACGCCCTCCGAACCGACAGCCTTGGCGTCCCGCACGGTGCCAGCTTGCAGGAATTCAAGCAGGCAGCCCAACCAGAATCGCTTGCCACTGCCACGCTAATTGGGAAGTTCACAACGGTCAGATAACGTCCAACCCAAAGGTCGGCCCCAACCTCAGGAACTCCGCTTGTCGCCGGGTGAGCTGGCGAGCAGCCTCTTCCAAGATCTCCACCGAGGCGGTCATAGCGTCCCGGCGACGGCCAACACCCGGGGCGGAAACAAGAACAGTGAAGTGACCCCGTTGGCTAACAGCCCCCGTCGACTTGTGAGCGTGATGGCTGAGCCTGCAAGTGCCGGCGCTGAATTTGGTCATGATCAGGCCTACTCATGCCGCGTTGACTCAACCAGGGCTGAAGGAGCGGAACCAATCAATGCTATCTTCGAAATCCGGCCATTACCGATGGTTCTCGAAGCGAAGACCGTCGTCAAGCGCGGTTGATCATGATGAAGGATGCCGGTTTCACGCTGCTGAACGCCGAGCACCGGGCCAGCGGACGACTGCGACGCGCTCCTCCGCGAGCTCTTCGGTCCATGATCACGACAACCCGGTCTTCTCCTTTCTGCACTCGAGTGATCATGGATTCGTCCATGGCGGTGGAGCCGCCTAGGTGAAGGTAATGCCGGGAGCAGCCCGTGGACCCAGGCTCTGATCAGATTTGCACCGGCCTAGAGTGTCTTGGAAGCAACGGCCGCTGGAGGAGTACACGTGACCGACGGCCCGAGGATCAACGTTGACGAGTTCCGCCATCGACCCGTCAATGAGCTTGCGGCACTCCTGCCGGACAAGCAAACCGTCAAAGCCGCAATCGAGGATTTGCAGACTGCCGACGTCGAAATCTCGACCGTACGCGTTTTGCACGGCGAGGAGGGTGCCGACATTCTTGATCCAACCAGCGCTGAACACGGCTCCGCCACGCGGATCATCCGCTGGCTGCAAACTCGGGGCTACGACCGGAACATTCTTGACGTTTATGAGGAGGGGCTAAATAACGGCGAGGCGCTTA
>JAJTCL010000028.1 GCA_021323255.1 Propionibacteriaceae bacterium
GAGGGATCGGCAGGCGCTGCTCGTATTGGACAATTGCGAACAGGTTGCCGCCGCATGTGGGGAGTTGGTGGCATCGCTGCTCGCCGTCTGCCCGACGGTGACCGTACTGGCGACCAGCCGGATTCCTCTTCAGATGCCGGCCGAGGAAGTGTTTGCCATCCCACCGATGGGTGGCGCGGTACTCCCCTCGGACCCGTTCTCCAGTGATGCGACCGCCCTGTTTCTTGACCGGGCGACGTCAGTCGCTGGGGCCTATGCGTTGACCGATCACAACGCCGAAACGCTTGGCGAAGTCTGTGACGTGTTGCATGGCTTGCCGCTCGCCATCGAGCTTGCGGCGAGCTGGATCCCCGTGCTGTCGCCGCGCGACCTGCTCGATCATCTTCGGCAAGCCGACATTGTCCTCGCCTCGGACACCGCGCTCGTCGAGGAGCGTCACCGCAGCCTCACGCTGATCTTGGACAGTTCCTGGGGTTGGCTGAGCCCGAGGGAGCGCACGGTGCTGAGCGCGTTGGCGGTCTTCGTCGGCGGTTTTACCCGGGAAGCAGCGGAGGCGGTGGCCGACGCGGACCTCGCCGTACTGGCCGCATTGGTAGAGCGGTCGCTCATCCAACGGCTGCCGGATACGCGGGGTGGGTCGCGTTACCAGGTCCACGAACTCGTCCGTAGCTACGCATTGCGTCACGTAGAGGACGACCGCGAGATTCGGAGACGCCACTTCGCGTACTTCCTTGAGCTTGTGGAGACTCTCGAAACGTCCTGGAGCACGCAGCTGGAGCCGCTGTGGTCCGATCCCATCCGCGCCGATCTGGCCAACGCCAGCGCCGCCATGATGTGGGTCTTGGACCAGGGCGACGCCGAAGGGGTCTTGCGACTTGCGGTTGGGCTCGACAGGTTCTGGCCCTTCTCTGTTTCACCGCCCGCCGTCCGCCTGGCGTGGTTGGAAGCGGCGCTGAACCTGCCGTGGTCGCCGTCGAGTGTCATCAGCATTCGCGCCCGAGCACGGGCGTACTAGACCTCCGGCCTACTGACGTGTCGGGCCGACCCAGTTGCCGCCCAGGGTCTGCTGCAGCAGGGACTCATCCTCTTCCAAGAGATCGGCGACCAGGCCGGCGTCGCGAACTGCATCCTGACCCATGGCGCCGCTGGCCTTCTCGTTGGCGATCCCAAAAAGGGCCGGCGCGAGATAGCCGAGAGCTTGGTCCTCAACCAAGCCTGTGGTGACGTACTGGGTGGCCTGGTGCTACGACTTGCTGGGGATTGCGGCCTTCGTCCTCGGTGATTACACCGAGGCGTCGTCACATTTGCTTGAGAGCGCCACCCAATTCGAGAGCCTGGATGCCCCGCTCGGGGCGTGCCACGCGCTGGTTGATCTGGGTTTGACGCTTCGCCTGGAGGGCAAGCTGTCCGATGCGCTTAACGCGTACCGGAAGGCTCTGCGCTACCAGCGGGACTATCGGTTCACGACTGAGAGTGCTGACACCCTTGACGGTATCGCGGCAATCGCTGCCGCGCTGAATCGATTGGATCCGGCCGCGAAGCTGTCCGGGGCGGCCGCAGGATGGTGGGAGACTTATCAGCAGGAACAGTGGTTCCCAATGCCCAACGACTTCCAGAAGTCGGCCGCCAGCGTCCGCCATCGGCTCGGTGATCGAGCCTGGTTCGAGGCGTACGAGGCCGGCAGAAACCTGAACTCCGAACAGGCCGTGCGCCTTGCAGATGAGGCTGTATCTGCCTTGGAAGAAGACCTTCAGCGCAGGTCCTCAGGCGGTCCTCAGGCTTGACTGCCCGGGAGGTCGAGGTCCTGCAGCTGGTTGGTGATGGGCTGAGCAACGCCGAGATTGCCGAGCGGCTCGTGTTGAGTGAACGTACCGTGCACGCGCATCTGCGATCGATCTTCGAAAAGCTCGGCGTCAATACCCGCACAGCCGCAGTGCACGCGGCCTCCTGGCTGTTCGCCAGTCGATGAGCTTGCCAAGTTCGATAGTTAGGAGGTTGCTTGGTGAGTGTGGAGGCCAAGCTGGCTGCCGATCGGCTTCCGTCGTATCTGACTCGGTTCGTTGGTCGGGAAGCGGAGATCGCCCAGCTTGAGACCATGGTGGAGCCTGGCGGGCTGGTCAACATCTGCGGGGTGGGCGGACTCGGCAAGACGCGGCTGGCGATCGAGTTAGCGAGACGGTGGTCAGCTGACAAACTTCGGACCTACGTGTACTGGGTTCCGCTGATCGGCGTGACGAGCCCGACGGAGCTGCCGAGGGCGATCGGGCAAGGCATCGGGTTGCACGGCCTGGCTGGGGAGGAGCCGCTGCGCGCATTGGTAGCCACCTTGGGCGATGCGCCAGCACTGTTGGTCATGGATAACTGTGAGCACATTGCGGCCGAGTACGGGAAGCTTGTGACCGGATTGTTGGCAGGCTGCCCACAACTAAGTGTGGTCGCAACCAGCCGGACCCCACTCGAGGTGGATAACGAACAGGTGTTCGCGATTCCACCGTTGGGCGGCGAACCGCGCGGCGACTTAGGCGAAACCGATGCCACCGACTTGTTCATCGACCACGCGGCCGTGCTCGCCCCGAGCTACGCCTTCACAGCTGCCAACGCTGATCATCGGCAGGATCTGCCAGCAGGTGGACGGCTTGCCGCTGGCCATCGAATTGGTCGCGAGCTGGATCCGCGTACTGTCGCCGCGCGACCTGCTGACCGGGATCGAAGCCGCGATGGATGCCCCGGGAGCCAGTGCCGGAGCGGGCTTAGCCGACCGGCACCGCAGCAGCGCGCCGTTCTCGACAGGTCCTGGCGGTGGCTCGGCGAGGATGATCGTTCGGTACTGGCGGGCCTGGCGGTCTTCGTTGGCGGCCCTACGCGCGAGGCGGCCGAGGAAGTCACAGGTGCGAGCATGACTCGCTTGCGACACTCGTTGAGCGATCGCTAATCCAACGGCTGCCTGACACCTGGGAGGTGCTCGCTACCAGGTCCACGAGCTGGTGCGGAGTTACGCCCTCGAGCGCCTGGCGGAGGCTGGGCCGGCGGCCGTTGTCCGCGCGCACCGCCGACACCTGGACTACTTAGTTCGGCTCTCCAATGCGTACGAGGAGTCGTGGAACACTGCCGTCGAGCCGGACTGGCGCAACCCCCTCGCTGCGGAGGCCGCGAACTTTGATTCAGCCATGCTGTGGGCACTCGATCAGGGCGATCCCGAGCGGGCTTTGCGAGTCATGTTTGCGATGTTCGCGTTCTGGTTGTATTCATCGACCTCGTTCGCGATCCGCCGGGACCGCCTCTCCCGTGCCCTGACCGTGCCCTGGACCCCGACTGAACCGGATTCGATGCGAGTCTTGGCTAAGGCATTGAATCAGCGCGGCTTCCACCTTCACCAGACTGATCCGAGCGCCGCGCTGGAGCTGTTCAAACAGGGCATGGCACTGATGCAGCCGAGCCGGCGATACGGCAGGAGTGGCCGCGAGCCTTCGTGGCTGCGCCATTGTGCATCTCCAGGCGGCCGACGCCGAAGGGGCACGCCACTACGTGGATGAGGCCAGTGTCGTGGGCCATGCTGCGGGAGACCGGCAAGGAGAGGCGTGGTGCCAGTATCAGCGAGCGTGGGCGGCTTACATCGACGGTGACCTCGCCGAGGCGCGAACGCTGTTCATCACGGCAAGGGCGAGCTTCGAAAGTCAGGGGGCGCCGTTTGGCGCGTATGCCTGCCTGGTGTGGCTGGGAGATGTGAGCCGTGCCGAAGGGCACTGGCGAGCGGCCGTGGAGTCGTACCGGAAGGCGCTCGATGAGCTCCAGACCCACCACTTCACCGTTCATGGGGTCGACCTGCTCGAGGGACTTGCCCTGTCTGCGATGGCGCTAGACCTGTTTGAGGCATCAGCCCTGCTATTCGCCGCCGCCGCAACATGGTTCGACACGCATGGCGCCGAGATCCGTACCGGTTTCGATCCGGGCGCCCGTGATCAGGCGATCCACCGCGTACGGGTCCAGCTCGGTGAGGCCGCCTGGAAGCGCCTGTACGCCGATGCACGACGGCTCAGCTCGGCGCACGCGATCCAGCTGGCGGATGGGGTCATCCGCGAATTCACCGCGGCACTCGATGCTCGAACGATGGGTCTCACCGATCGCGAGCTCGATGTCCTCCGGCTACTGACTCTTGGCCTCGGGAATTCCGAGATCGCCGAGCGGCTCGTCCTCAGCCCTCGTACCGTGCACGCCCACCTGCGCTCCATCTTCACCAAGCTCGGCGTCACCACTCGTGCGGCCGCCGTTCACGAAGCAACCCGCCTTAAGTTCGCGTGAGGCCTCAAGATCATCAGATGTGATGCGCAGCGCGGTGCCGGGCGAGCACGTCCAGACCGAAGTCGGCAGTGGGATCACGCCACACCGAGTGAGCATGGTTCGCGTTGTTTTGGGTGTTGTCCCACTCGAGGAACAGCCGGGGGCCTTGCAGCCGGTAGTAGTGCGGCTCGCCGGGGGCAGTCGATCCCGCCCAGGCGAAGTGGACGTCGTTGAGGGCCGATTCGTCGTCGTAGCGATGCAGCGGCGACAACCCTTCCGGCGCCCGATCGAGGTAGCAGCCGAGGAGAGTCCGCAGCATCTCGCGTTGCGCGGCATCAAGTTCCGCAGCCGGTATGCCCTTGGGCTCGGTCGAGTACGCAACCACCTCCTGGTCGGCGTCGCTCAGCCCGGTCTCCTCGCTGATGGCCGCAGTAAGTGACTGCAGCTGCGCCTCCTCTACCGGCTCGGCGAACCGCTCGTCGCGGTACATGCCAGCGAATGGAATGGCCCGCTTGCCGTCTGTGACGTAAGTGAGGTTGATGGTGACGAAGTCGGACGGGGCATTGGGCAACAGGATTGCGCGCTCGGCGAGATCGGGCCGCAGTGACCGCACCAGGTCCCGGCCCAGGTCCTCCGCCCGGGCGAGTGGGCGGTTCACCGCTCCTCCGAGCAGCGGCGAGGCGGCGGGATTCGCACCAAGGAAGCAGGGCGTCGTCGCGACGAGCACGCCGTCCACCACGAGGTTGTTCAACGAAATGTGGTGCCCGCCGAACCGCCAGCCCCACAAACCTTCGTCATCCGGCTCGCCGAACACTCGCAAGTAATACATCCCAGGGTCGCGGCCGCGCTCCCGATTGAAGCTGGCCTTGAACCCCTCGATGTAATCCAGGACGTTCTCCAGCCCCATGATCGTTGCGACTGTCACGAATGCAGCGGGGGATAGCCCAGTCGAGACGAGCCGCATTGCGGAACGTTGCTGGGCGGGTCGCTGCTGATGGATGGTGAGGCCGCCGTGGTCGGTCGGAGTGTAGAACCAGCGGCGGCGTTCGTTGTCGCTGGCAGCGCTGGAAGGGACGGCTCCCTGGCTGGTCGCGCGCTGCTTTGCTTCAAGGGTGTCCAACCACGCGCGAGCCGCCTCGGCCATCCGGCCCGCCACCTCCTTGCGGGCCGTCACGTCGCCGCTGACGGTGCCCAGATCGGCCATGAAAGGGAATGTAATGCGGAAGCGTGCCGACTGGAAACCACCCTTCCGCAACCGCGAGAGGCGTGATAGATCAGAAAGCACCAGCCGGCGTGCGTCCGGGTCAGCGACGTCCTGAGGAGACCACGTGACTACACCCCCCGAGGTGGCCACGCCCACCGATCACCGCCCGGTCTCGTGACCGTGATCGCGCACCTGCGTAAGGACTGTGTATGAAGCGCCGCACTCTCGAGCTTTGGTCTCCGGCGATCGGAGCGGCGGGCTCGGTCATTGCGTATGGGCATTGGGGTCGTCCAGTCCTGGTCTTCCCGCACGAGATGGGCCGGGCGGACGACTTCGAATCCTTTGGGATGATCGACGAAGTGGCCGATCTCATCGATGGCGGCGGGGCCAAGCTCTACTCCGTGGCGAGCTTCGACTCAGAAAGCTGGTCCGACAAGCAGATTCCGCTGGAGGAACGCGCGCGTCGACACGGGGCGTACGAATCCTGGATCGTCGATCAAGTGGTGCCGTGGATTTTCGATGATTGTGGGGGATCTGCGGGCATCCTGACAACAGGCACCAGCCTCGGTGCGTTTCATGCCGCCAACTTCGCCCTGAAACGTGCCGATCTCTTTCCGCAGGCGCTGTGCATGTCCGGAATTTACGACCTCAGCGCCTTGTACGGCTGGGGCGAACGCGGCGACGCCATGTACTTCAACACTCCGCTGGACTATGTGCCCAACATGGACGGCGACCACCTGGACTGGCTGCGGTCACAGGTGTTCCTGCTGCTGGTGTGCGGTCAGGGGATGTGGGAGGACACGACTGGCGCTCTGGTAAGCACCAAGGCTTTCGGCGGCGTGCTCGCCGACAAGGGCATCCCACACGAGGTTGATCTGTGGGGTTACGACGTAGCGCACGACTGGCCGTGGTGGCGTAAGGAATTTGCCCATCATTTACCACGGTTCTGCTGAGCTAACTCAGCCGCCGATCGACTGTGCACCGATCGTCGTGCAATGGCCTGTGATTGAGAAATCCCGACAATCCGAGCACACTCGACGCGGCTCCCCGCTGACTTTTCCACAGATCAAGGTTCACGACCTCGCGCACAAGGATCTGGTCGTCCATGGTGGACCGATGCGCCGTACGATCCCTTCTCTTGTCCTTTCACCACGGCTGAGGCTTATGCCGCCGGGTTGACCAGCGGCATACTCCGCGGGCCGTCGGTACGGCGGCTCTTCGCCGGTGTCTATTTAAGGGCTGAGGTGGAAGTCTCGGAACAGATCCTTGTGGCCGCCGTGCTCAAGGTGGTACCGCAGGCTGTGGTGGTCGGGGTAACCGCTTTGCACCTGCACGGTGTCGACATCGGCCCGCCGAAGCCTCTGTACCTGGCCAGCAGCAATCCGCACCCAGTCCGGCGAGCGGGGCTGAACGTCGCCCGCGTCGGTGCATTACCTCCACACAGCGGATCCGTGGCGGTGGCCGAGCATGCCTTCGCCTCCGCGGCGAGCCAACTCAATCTCCTCGACCTGGTCACTGCGGGGGACTGGCTGGTACGCGGAAACCGATGCCGTTTGCCCGCCCTGCAGGCGTACGCATCGAATTTCACCGGCCGCGGAGCCGTCGCCGCGCGTCGTGCCGCCGGACTTGTCCGCGCCCGGGTGGACTCGGTACCAGAGACCAGGCTGCGGCTCTGCCTAGTGCTCGCGGGGCTTCCAACGCCGGACTGCAATCTCGTCATGGGCACCCACGCCCGCCCGATCGGCCGAGTCGACCTGGTCTTCAGGGAGCTCGGCATCTTGATCGAGTACGAAGGCAACCAGCACCGCACGGACCGATGGCAGTGGAACATCGACATCGGTCGGTATGAGGATTTCACCGTCGACGGGTACGTCGTCATCCGGGTGACGGGTGCCGCCATGCGGCGACCGCGCGAAGTGGTGTGCCGGGTTGATGCCGCTCTCCGCTCTCACGGCTACCGCGGCCCGGCTCCCCGCTTCTCGCCAGAGTGGTGCTTGCTATTCGACCAATCACCACATGTGCGCTGATGATTCTCGCCGAGTGTGCGCAATATGTCGTCGGAACTGGCTGCGACGCCATTCGGGCGACCATTAGCGCACAGTCGACGACGCGATCGCTTGGCTGACGCCGCGGCCGCAGTCTAGGCTCAGCCCGCATGAAGATCAGCTTGCGTAGATGTTGAGATCGGCCGCGAATCGCTCGGTCATTTCGATCACTGGTTGCAGTTCGGGATGCCGGACGATGATCATTCCGTCGCTGATCAGGACGGCCCGCCAGTCACGACGCGGGGCACCGACAGGGAGCAGGTCGACGAGCACCACATGCTCGCCGTACTCGGCCAATAACTTGTCCATCCCCTCCATGTGAGTAATCCGGCCAACCCCCTTGGCGCGTTTGAACACGCAACCGGCGTTGTAGCGGCGGTCAAGTGGTTGTGACAGCCGACCGTGGACCACAGCCTCGGCCCAAGCGAGGAACACGTCGCCGTCAGTTGCGTAATTCATCAGATCAACCACTCGCGCGCCCGGCGGCCGCCCGCCGATCTCGCCGAAAACCGCTTCACCGTCGGACTTGCGATACCACTCCATGTGGGTGAATCCGCTACGGAAGCCGAGCGCGGCAAGGACTTCGGTGCCCATCTGACGCCCGCCCTGCAGGTCCGGGACGGTGAGGTCACGCAGCACGATCGAGGCTGGGCTGATCCATTCATGCATCTTCATCTGCAACGGCCGCGGCCGGTACCACATGACGTTCTCGAACAGGATCGATCCGCCCGCGCAGATCGTGTCGTAGGTGAACTCCTCCCCGTCGATGAACTCCTCTACGCTCACCTCTGGAACATGCCGTAGCAGTGGGAGGACCTCGGCAAGCTCCTGCGCGGAGTCCAGCCGATACGTGTCGGCCGAACCGGCCCCGGCGATCGGCTTGACGATGAGTGGATAGCCAACCCGCTCTGCGGCCTCCCATACGCCAGCCACAGTCGTGGCACTGACATGCCACGGGGTACGAATTCCGGCAGCGTCGATCGCCTGCTTCATGCGTTCCTTGTCGCGGAACGGCACCGTCTGCTCCAGCGTCATGCCGGGCACGCCGAACGACTCGCGGATCCGCGCCGCCAAGATCATGTACGGCTCCCAGAGGCACTCGACCTGGTCGATGGAGACATGCTGGGCGAGACCATGAAGCGCGCCGAGCACGGCGTCCTCGTCGGAGAGCGTCACGTGCTCGTAGTGGGCGAGCGCCTCCCGGGCCGCGTCCGGCACCGCCGACGGCGGCTGGTCACCCACTCCGATGACCGTGGCGCCGACCGCCGCGAGGGCCCGCGTGAAGTACGCCATCTCCATTGGATAGCCGGGCGAGATCATCACAATGTTCACTGCGCCTCCACAAGCTCCACCCGGATCCGGCTGACGATGCGGTGCAAGGCATCCCGGACGACTTCGGTATCGCGATCCCGGACGATGACGTATCCCTCGCCTTCGTAACCTGACGAGGCGGGTTGCCCGATGTCCGGCAGGCGGGCCTCCACGACGAGGTGCCCGATCTCCCGCTGCAGCTCCTCGACCCCATGGACTGCCCTGACCCGACCGCGGCCTTGTCCTCGGAGGTACGCCGTGCCGGCGGCGTACCGGCGCTCGGGTGGGTCGAACGTGCCGAGAAGGACCAACTCCGCCCAGGCCCGGTAGAAATCAACGTCATGGACGTACCCCAGCATTGAGCTGATCTGGGCACCGGGGGGTCGAGCCGCGACCTCCGAGACGGCAACCGAACCGTCCGGCCGGCGGAACCACTCCATGTGAGTCAGCGCATCCCGTACGCCGAGCGCCCGCAAAGCGGCCGGGCCGATCTCCCAGATCCCGTTGTAGCGCGGATCATCCAATTCCCGAGGCAGCAATACGGTCCACTGAATCCACGGTTGGCGCAGAACCTCCAGCGGCGTCGGGTAGTAGTCGGCGATCGAGGAAAACACGGTCTGGTCGCCGACCGTGACGCTGTCGAACGTGTGCTCCTCTCCCACGAGGAATTCCTCGAGCAATCCCGGTGCGTCCGCCCGCGGAGGAATCGCCTCGAGCCAGCCGCGAAGAGCTGTCCCATCATCCAGCCGGTAGGTAGCCTGCGCTCCGGCGCCCGCCGGAGGTTTTGCCACCAGCGGAAACCCGACTTCTTCGGCAAACCCCAGCGCTTCCGCGGGATTGGTGACCAGCTGGTGTCGTGCGCAGGGCACCCCGGCAGCGCGCAGCACCGTTTTCATCCGGGACTTGTCGCGGACGTTGAGTGCGGTCTGCACATCCATGCCATCAAGGCCGAGCACCTCTCGTGCGTACGCCATGGGCACCTGCAGCTGCTCCAGCGCTCCGATCAGACGGTCGATGGGCCCCATCTGCTGGCTGAGGCCGCGTACCGCATCAACCAGCTGCTGCGGATCAAGGGCATCATCGACCCGCCAATGCCCGTCCAGGTGCTCCTTCAAGTCCGGGGACAGTCGGTCGGCTGGCTCGGTGGTGATGACGGCCAAGCGGACGCCGGGCACGTGTGCGGCCGTGGCGACAAATCGCGCAGTTGCGGGCAGTAGGAAGGGTGCGACGAAGGCGGCGACCACCATAAGAGGGACACTACGGTCTGTGCCTCGACCCTGTCGAAGGGCACTGAATGGCGCTTCGATGAGCTCCGTGCACACAAGCCCGTGCCGCCGCGCCAGCCGCAACGCGCAGTAGCATGCCGAACGTGAATGTCGTGTTCGTCGAGCCGAATTTTCCGCCAACGCAACGCAACTTCGTCCGCGGGCTTGCCGAGGTTGGTGCATCGGTCATCGGGATCGGGGAGTCCCACACCGACGCGCTGGACGAACAACTCAAAAGCTGGATGACGCACTATCACCACGTACCGTCGGTGGTCGACGTGGGAGTCATGACCGACGCCGTGCGTTGGATTCAGGACAAGGTGTGGGTCGACCGACTGGAGACGACGATCGAGGCGCACGCGCTCTCGGTGGCCCAGGTACGGGAGAACTGCACGATCCCGGGCACCTCGGTGCGTACGGCTTGGCTCTGCCGGGACAAGCCATCGATGAAGGAGGCGCTGCGTGCGGCAGGAGTGCCTACTGCCGCCTCCGCGGCTGTGCACACCGCTGCCGAGGTGTACGACTTCGTCAACGTGATCGGCTATCCGATCATCCTCAAACCACGTACCGGCGCCGGTGCTCTCGACACGACCCGGGTGGACAACAAGGCCGAACTAGACGCGGCGCTCGGCCGGTTCGGCGGCCAGGGTGTTGACTCCATCGCCGTCGAGGAGTTTGTCGAAGGCCACGAGGGGTTCTACGACACGGTTTGTGTCAACGGTTATGTCTCGTTGGATTTCGTCTCGCATTACTACCCGAACGTGCTCGAAGCGATGCGGGCCCGATGGATCTCCCCACAGTTCATCGCCACTAATCGCGTGGATTCGGTTTCGGACTACAACCAGATTCGGGAGCTGGGTTATCGGGTCAACGAGGCACTGGGCATCGGGACCTCCGCGACACATATGGAGTGGTTCTTCGGCCCAAAGGGACTACGGTTCTCCGAGATAGGCTGCCGCCCGCCGGGAGTTGGGGCATGGGATCTGTATTCGGTCGGCAACGATTTCGACTTGTATCGCGAATGGGCGAATGCGATCGTGCACGACCATATCGCCGCCCATCCGTCCCGACGCTACGCCGCCGGCATCGTGGCACTCCGGCCCGATCAGGACGGCAACATCACCGGCTATTCAGGTGTCGAGGAGATGCAGGCCCGGTCCGGCGAGTGGGTGATCGACGCACATCTGCCTTCGCCGGGAACCCCGACGCAGCCAGTGGAGGCGGGGTACATGGCCAACGCGTACGTCCGTATGCGTCATCCCGACTACGACGTGTTGCGCGGCCTGCTGGACGACGTCGGCCGCACCATTCACGTGTACGCCCAGTGAATAAAGCCGCTGGGCGTCACCATCACTGGTCTGCTGGAAGCGGCACAAATCGCCTCGCTATCAATCAGCTCCAGCAACGGGGCTGGGTCGACGAAGCGGCGGTGGACGATTTCCTCGCAGGTCGCGAAGTTCCCATCGTCGAGGGCCGCCACTGCACCTTCCTCTTCCGAGGTGAGGCCGATGCGGTATATCTCGCCCAGCGGATAGTCGGCCTACCTTCTCGAATGCCCATGCGGCGAGTTGCCGCGACCACCTTGTGGTATGTCGTTCTCAAGGTGCCTGAAAGGTCGCGGATCAATTACCAGATCGAGGTGGTACGCGGCGAGCACGTCGAGCGATTCAATGATCCGCTGAATCCAAAGCTCTCACACAGCCCTTTCGGGGCTATCTCGGTGTGCTTTTCTTTCGGCTACACAAATCCCGAGTGGACTTTTCCGGATCCGGATGCGCCTTCGGGCGAGCTGACCGAACTTGTCGTGGAAAGCCACGCCCTGGAACGCGAGTGCCGAGTGACGTTATATCTGCCAGCGAAATTCGATCGCACGAAATCGTATCCGTTACTGGTGGTACATGATGGCGGTGAATTCCTGCAATACGCGGCAGCGAAGGCCGTTCTCGACAACCTCATCCACCGCCGCGAGATCCCGCCAACGATCGCTGCCTTCTTGCACCCGAAGGATCGGCTTGTCGAATACGCCAATTCCGCAGAGCACGCCCACTTTCTCACCAACGAACTCTTACCGCACTTGGAGATGGAGTTCCCACTGACGGGTGACCGATCCGGCCGTATGGTGCTCGGCGCAAGTTTTGGGGCAGTCGCCGCATTGTCGACCGCATACGCCTCACCCGGCACGTACGGATCACTGATACTCCTGTCAGGTTCTTTTGTCTCAGCTGATGCCGGAACCGATCACGGCGGTGGGCCCGCGTTTGATCCGGTTGTGCAGTTCGTCAACCGCTACCGTGCCCGGCCTCGCCATGTTGCAGAACGGCTTTTCGTCAGTTGCGGTTTATATGAGCCGCTGATCATTCCGAACCGATCGATCGTGCCGATTTTCAGATCTGCGGGCATGCACGTGCGTTACGTCGAGTCCCGGGATGGTCACACCTGGGAGAACTGGCGCGACCAGCTGCGCGACGCTTTGTGGTGGGTTGCAGGCGATCCGGCTGTCGGGTCCACCTAAGTCATGGTGGATGCAGCTGGAATCATCGGCAGCGGTAGTCCGGGTGACGATGGACTATCGCCCGTCGAGCACGCTGAGCAGCTGAGATCTTCGGCTCCGAAGCTTGCCGCCTTATTGACCCGCAGCGGACCTGTGGAGCTGGCTCGGCAGTATGCGGAGGCTGATACCGAAGCGCTTGCTGCCGAGCGAACGTTCAAGGGATGGGTGAGCCGGGCCAACCGGGCAGTCCTCGGTACGGCGACGGTGAGCGCGCTCTTGATGGCCGTTGCACTGCTTGCCGACAGATTGGACGGATTGGCGCGGACAGCCCTCATCGTGCTCGCTCTTGCCGGTGTGGCAGCCGGTGGGATCGCGTCGATGTCGCTGTTCAGGGTGAAGGAGGGTCGGCTCCTCGAGGACTGGATGACAGCGCGGGCACGGGCAGAGACCAAGCGGTTGTCCTACTTCAACTACATCGTGAACTCTTCAGTACAGCCGCTCGATCTCCAGTTGGAGCTGCTGAAGTTGGAGTACTTTCGCCGCTATCAACTAGATCTTCAGCTCGCCTACTACAAGACCCGACGGTCGGACCACCGCAAGTCGGCAGAACGCACCCTCAGCATCTCGGCCGGAGCCGTCTTGGTGGCGGCCATTGCCTCAGGTGCGGCCGGAGTGCTCGGTGCGCAGAACAGCGAATGGGCTGCCCTCGGCTCGCTTGCGGTGTTCGGCGCCGCGCTTCAGGCGTTCGCCGCTTCCCGGGAATCCATCAACCAAGATCGCAGGAACGCCGAGCGCTATGACAACACAGCTCAGGCACTGCAAGGCTTACGCGAGCGCCTCGACGAGGTGCGACTCCGCATCGCCGCCGGATTCCCGTCAGTGCTCGGTGAATACGTCGCCGCCGTACAGGACCAGCTGTCGCTCGAACATCGGCAATGGTTGGAGGGAGCGGAGAATATGCGGGCAGCCGTGGCCAGGCTGGAGAAGGCGCTCAGCAGCGGGGCTTCGCAGTCCGACACCGCCTCCAACGAAGAAGGTGCCGCTCGCAAGGACTGAAGGTGCCGACGCCCCCCATTTGGGGCTGCTCGCGCATCGCGCATGGAATCCGCCGCTGTCGTCGTCGCTCGCAGAGGGAAGAACGCCTCCGCTCTCTCCTCTTCCATGCGGCGGTGCGCGATTCCCGACGCTCGCAGCCCGAGGCGGCAATGGGCGTGCAACCCGGGCGATCAACTCACTGTGTGGCCAGCCAGGCTTCGTACGCGCTGGGTTTGTCGGTCAGCACCTTGTCGGTGCCGGCCGACTTCGCCTTCTCCCAGGCCTGTTCCTCATTGACGGTCCAGACGATGACGATGAGTCCAGCCTTCTTCAGCTCGCTCACATAATCCTTCGTCGCCACTTCGTGGTTGACCGCAATAGCCCACAACTTCTCGCCGGCCAATCGGCTTACCGGAACCTCTTCGCCAACGAAGAGCATGCGAGGAAGATCGGGTGCCAGCTTCTCGATCTGCGCCAGCCGGTCCGGGTCATTCGAGGTGACAACCGTGCGATCACTGAGCCCGTTGCTGCGGATCACCTCGATGAACTCCTCATTTTGTGCAGCGGTCTGGTCCACTTTGACCTCGACGTAGACCCATGAGCTGTGGCTCGCCAGGCCTTCCATCACAGCTGCGTACGTCGTCAGCGGATAATCTTGTTGATTCTTGCTGAATGAGCGACAGTGCTCGTTGAGCTCATCCCATGTCGTCTTGGACACTCGGTAAGGCCGATCGCACCGGAGCCCCTGGGTGGCCGTCTCATCGTGGACAATCACCGCAACGTTGTCACTGGTCCATCGCACGTCGGTCTCCACCGCGAAACCGTCGTCGGCCGCGGCGGTGAGGGATTCAAACGTCTGCAGCGGATACTTCTCGTCGCCGCCGCGGTGGGCGAGGATGTCCGAACCGGTCGGATCCTCAGCCGTCGCAGTCTTCGAGGGACTACCCGACGGACTGCCCGATGGCGAATTTGCGGCGGAATTGCCTGGATCGGTCGCCGTAGGTTGGTCTGGATCGCGCGTCAAGTACCAGCCGGCAACACCAACCGCCACCAACAAAAGGATCGAGGCAGCAAGGGCCACCCACCTACCCGTTCGTCTTCGGACCGTTCCCGTTCGAACTGAGCCTCGATCGCTTCCGGATCCGGCAGGATCTGACGGGCCCTCATCGCTCGTCCACGCGGGGGCCGTAGATTCCGCCGGAGGTACGGGAGGTGTCGTCTCCAGTATCGACGGCTTCGCCGCCTCGCGGCGGACGTCGTTCAAGGTGTCGTTCAGCACCCTCAAGAGTCGACGCGTGTCGAAGTTGACCGGGTTGATCTCCACCGCCTGGCGACGGGTCAAAGCCGCAAGCCCTGTTGGCAATTCCTGAGGCGCCGGCATCTTCGCGTTGTCGACGAGGATGGGAATCACGCGAACGTCGTCACGTTTCAGGGCGGTCTCAACCTCGAGCCGGACGAAGTCTGTTGGGTCATCGATGCGCCTGGCTCCGCTGGCATCTTTGACCGTGAGCCACTGAGGACCGATCAGCGCGAGCAGCACCTGGCACGAGCCCACGGCCCACTGGATTCGTTCCACGAAGTCGTCGCCCGGCTCGATGTTGTCGACATCCTTGAAGACCCGGTTAGCGCCTAGCTCAGCTACCAGCAGGTCATAGAGCTGTCGCGCCGGCCACGCCGTCTCCTGGCGTCGATAGCTGATGAAGACCCGCCCCGCCTCGCCGTTCTCCATGCTGTCCACTTCTACTCACCCGAGCGCCTGGTGTAAGCCTAAGAGCTAGGCCGCCGGCGTCGGTCAGGGGAATCACGCCTGGCCTCTATTCCGCCGAGTCCACGACCGGCGAATGTGCCCTGAGCTTGTCGAAGGGCCGTTCGCGCTTCGACAGGCTCAGCGCGCAT